>NZ_JBFRER010000005.1:0-158802 GCF_052114405.1 Streptomyces sp. M-16
CGCGCCGCAAAACGGTCACCAGCTTCCCGAAACAGCGCGGACTCAGCCCCGTGAACGGGGCTATCCAAGACGGCTCCGACGCCGTGATCACACCAGCCACACCAAGATCATCTCACCTGTGACCAGCAGTTACGGGACAACCCTTAGTGTCTGGTCCCCATTGGGGCTGCCCGAGGCTGGTGGGAGGCCTCGCCCGGATCGATCGCGTAGACAGGGAGATCTGCTGTGGTCGAAAGTGTCAGGTACGGGGCGTTGGACATCATGGTCATCGACCAGTTCCGGCGGCGGTGGGAGGATCGGGGTTCGGGGGGCGGACCTGTACGGCTCGTTCTTCAACCCGGCCAGTGGTGGCTCGCTGTATCACCAGGGTTGGCGCTACGTCGGCAGGGTGGGCCAGAGCACTTGGGGTGACATCTCAGGAAAGCGGGCCACGATCCTGGTTGCGTGGGGCGAACGTGAACTTCTACCCGCACAAGCACTTCGACAACTCGCAGGGCAGCGTGGAGGAGAGCGCGCCGCAGACCGTCATCACGGGTGTGACCACGACGAAGAGCGAGGAGTTCAGCAAGCGCACCACCATCAGTGTCACGGCGAAGGCGGGCATCGAGGTGAAGGGGTTCTCCGCCGGAATCGAGACGAGCGTGTCCACCGAGCTCGGTTACAGCAGCCGCAACGAGGTCACGCAGTTCCAGGAGCTCCAGGACGTCTGGCCCTTGACCATCCCGGCCGGCAAGTCGGCGGCGATGTGGTCGCCGCGCCACGAGATCGTCGCGCGGCGCAAGAACGGTGATGCCGTCGGAGGCCAGGGCGGTCTGGTGTTCGACGTCAACTCGCGTATCAAGACCGAATTCCCCCCGCCTGCCGGCCAGGAGTCCAGGTCCCTGTCCGAGGCCGTCGAAGCCGGTGACCCCGAGCCGTTCGGTACACCCGAGTCGAACGTCCCAGAAGACTTCTGACACCCAACTGCCCCGTGTCGGCAACGGTGACGCCGATGGACGATCACTGGGCAGAACAGGCAGGCAAAAGAGGGTGTGTCCGGCGAGACTCTCATCGGGCACACCCCGGCCGTGCATCCGGCGCTGAGTCCGGATGCCGGATACGACTACCAGCCCGTCTACGCACTCGCACCGTGATCGACACAGTCCGTTGCTTGATCCGCTCGCACCCCACATCCGTGCGCCGCGGACCCGTGTTCCGGCGATGCGCGCGGACACTGCCGAGACCTGATCCCGCGACACCTACCGGCTCTTCCGGTGACCGCTCCGGCCGTGGTCGTCCGCAGCGGTATGCGCGATGACCGCGCGGACGATCGTCTCCCAGTCGGCTCGGTCGACCCCGTGGCCCGCACCTTCCAAGGCCAACAGCCCGGCGTCGGGGATCGCTTCGGCGAGCGCCTCGCCGTGCCCGAAGGGAAACATCGGGTCCGCCGTCCCGTGGATCACCAGGGTGGGCACGGCGATCGACGACAGGGGGCGCCGCGGTCGCTCGCCCTCGGGCAGTGAGTCGTGGTTCCGCACTGCGGCGAAGTGGTGCGCACGCTCGACGTCCCGACGGACGAGGTCGCGGACGGCGGTCTCGTCGAACCGACGCCGGCTTCCCGCGAGCACACGCGCGTACTCCACCAGGTAATCGATCACCGAGGCGGTGTGCGACCAGTCGGCCTCCGCTGACGATACGAAGCGCATGAACTCCTCGGCCGGCGGGGGCAGCTCTCGGCCGCCAGGTATGGCGCGGGACGTGCTGATCAGAACGAGCGAGAGGATCCGGTCGGCGCGGTCGAGTGCGATCAACTGGGCGAGCGCCCCACCGGCGGAGACGCCCACCACGTGTGCGGCCGGGATCCCGTAGGCGTCGAGCACACCGACGGCGTCGCCGGCCAGATCCGCGCCGGTGTATCCGGGCCGACCACGCTCGCGGGTGACCGATCGACCGGTGTCGCGATGGTCGTAGCGGATCACGAACCGGCCGTCCTCGGCGAGCATCCGGCAGAAGCCCTCCTCCCACCAGAGCATCGAAGCGCCGGTGCCCATGATGAGCAGGATCGGGGGGTCCGCCCGGTCTCCGAAGGGCTCGGTGCACAGTTCGACGCCATCCACGTCAATCATGCGTTCAGCCATCGCCACGTCGCCTCACCGGGCCCATTGTGCATCCGCGCACCCCCGGGCGAAGGCCGCCTCGGCGCACCGGGGGCGTGGTGACGTCGCCACCCCCGCCGGGGCGGAATCCCCGGGCAGGCGGCCGGCCGTCGGCTTGAGGTGGGCAGGTCCGGGTACCCGGGGGGCGACCGTTCCCTGAAGACAGGAGGAACCCCGGTGCTCTTCCTCGTAGGCGCACTGCTCGTCCTGGGTGTCGTCCTCGGAGCCGTGGCCCATGTGCCCGTGCCGGTCAGTGTGGCCGGCGGCTGCGCGATCGCCGTCTGGCTGCTGCTCTTCGCCGCGCGCGAACGGCTGTCGCGGCACCGTCCCGAACGGCGTCGGGAGGGTCTGTGATGCGCCCTCGGACCGGCGTAAGGGCTCCGGCCCGTACCCGTACCCGCACCTCCACTCGCGACGCCGACGCGATGGCCGTCGTCGCCTTCGTCCTCGGCCTGGTCGGGCTGCTGGTGATGAACCTGCTGCTCGGCCCCATCGCCGTTGGCCTCGGCACCCTCGCCCTGTGGCAGCACACGGCCCGGCCCGGCCGAGCCCGCCTCGCCATCGCCCTGGGCGTGGCCGACGTCGTGGTCCTCGCCTGCCTCGTCACCGCCGACGGCACGTGGTCGTGGGCTCTGACCTGAGCCGGCGCCGGCCCGGCGTTCGGGGGCCGGGCGGACCTGGTCTCCGGAGAGGTGGTGGACGGATTTCCGGTCTGTCCTGCTCGTGCGTCGGTTCCGCTGAGAGGCGGGTTGGGAGGGCGGCGTGAGGAACACCTCCGCCGGCGAGGCCTCGGCGTACGCCTATGTCGTGTGCACCGCCCCCCTAGCGGCATCGAAGTGTCACGATCCATCAGAAGCGTGACGCGAAGGTGACGGCTGCCCCGCGGAACCGGGCGGTCCTGTCGTACCTGTTGGGCATCCCGCACCCCTGGTCGGGGTCGGGGCCGGAGTCGGGGCCGGGGCCAATCGCCGTGATCCGGCCCCGATCCTGGGGAGCCGAGTACCGCGCTCAACGGTTGGGCCGCCCAACGGGAGACGGCCGTCCGCCGTGCTGCTTTCAGGGAGCGAACTTCTCGATGGCGGCCGGCGTGACCGGGGTGAAGAAGTTGACGAGGTTGCCGTCGGGGTCGCGGAAGAGGAGCGAGCGGTTGCCCCAGGGCATCGTGGTGGGCTCATTGACGAAGTCGTCCACGAAACCGCTCAGGTTCTTGTGCACGCCGTCCACGTCGTCAACGAGGAATTCGAGGATGACGCTGTGGTTGTCGGCCGGGCGGGCGGAGCCGGGGGCGAAGAGGGGGACCGTGCGGGTGCTGCCGATCGCGAGAGTGGCCGAGGCGGTTCTGAGCTCCGCGAAGTCTTCGTTGGCCCAGGTGGCGGACACCTTGGTGGCGCGCTCGTAGAAGTCGACGAGGCGGGCGACATCGCCCGTGATGATGCGGATGGAGACGAAGTCCACGGATGTTCTCCTCTGGCCGGTCGGTGCTGGTGACCGCACGCTACGACCAATACCGGGCGGAACCCGCCCGGTATGTGCGGGAGACTTCCCGGTATGCCCCGCCCCCTCGCCCGTGTCCTCACCCTGCTGGAGCTTCTGCAGTCGGGCGGTACCCGTACCGTGCGCGAACTCGCCGATCGGCTGAACGTCGACGAACGCACCGTACGGCGCTACGCACAGCAGCTCGTCGACCTCGACGTGCCCGTCGAGTCGGTGCGCGGCCGCTACGGCGGCTACCGGCTCGCCCCCGGATACCGCATGCCCCCGCTCATGCTGAGCGACGACGAGGCGCTCGCCGTGCTGCTCGGCCTGGTCGCCGCTCGCCGATCGGGCCTGACGGCGGCCACGGACACGGCGAGCGAGACGGCTGCGGCGAAGATCCGGCGAGTGCTGCCCGAACGGCTGCGCCGCAGCCTCGATGCCGTGCTCGGCTCGCTCGCCTTCGCGGATCCGCCCGGCAGGGCGGCCGCAGCCCCGGAACCCGCGGTCCTCCTCCCGGTGGCCGATGCGGTGCACCACCACCGGCCGGTCTCGATCCGGTACACCGCGGGCGACGGCCGGCGCAGCGAGCGCACCCTGCACCCGTACGGGGTCGTCGCCCACTCGGGCCGGTGGTACGTAACGGCAGCGGATCTCTCGGCGGGTCAGGACCGGACCTTCAGACTGGACCGCATCACCAGTGTGAGGATCTTGCCCGGATCGTTCGAACCGCCCGTCGGAATCGATCCGGCCGAGCGCGTCCTGACAGCGCTGGCCACGGTTCCGTACCGGTACGAGGTGAGCCTGCGTGTCCAGGGGACGACCGCGCAGGTCCACGACCTACTGCCCTCCGGCATCGCCCTCGTGACGGAAATCCCTCGCCCGGCCGGCGCGAGCACGGGGACCGGGGCCTGGTGCCGTGTCGAACTGCGCGTGGACCGGCTCGACTGGCTGCCCGCCGTACTCTCCTCGATGGACCGGCCCTTCGTCATCGAACGCCCGCATGAGCTCCGCGGCCTCGTCGAGGCCCTCGCCGAACGGCTCGCGGACTCCGCCCGGCGAAGCCCGGGGTGACCGGGGCCGGCGGGGAGGGTGTACCGGCCGGTGGGTGAGCGGCAGAGCCCCTGTGGCCTCGGCAGCATGGCCGCCGCCCCGAAATCACGGTGTCGGGGATGCCGGTGCCCCGTCATACTGGCCTGATGATCAAATTGCCTGTCGCCGCGCTGGACTCGTTGTCTGGTCTCGCCTTCGGTGATGCCTTCGGTGACCGCTGGTTCGGGATCCTGCGCCGCGAGGGCCAGGCGGCCCTGGAGGCACGGATCCTGCCCCCGGAGGCGCTGTGGGAGTGGAGTGACGACACCGCCCAGGCGCTCGTACTCCTGCGGGAACTGGCCGCGGGCGGCGGGGCCGTCGACCAGGACCGCTTCGCCCTGCGTCTCGCCGAGGCCTACGCCAACGACACGCACCGCGGCTACGGAGCCTCGATGCACGACGTGCTCCGCCGGATCGGCGCGGGCGAAGCCTGGCAGGAAGTGGTCGCCGGCCAGTTCGGGGGCCAGGGCTCCTGGGGCAACGGCTCCGCCATGCGCGTGGCCCCCCTCGGTGCCTGGCTCGCCGAAGACCTGGAGGCCGTTGCCGAGCAGGCCGCCCGGCAGAGCGAGGCCTCGCACCACCACCCGGAAGCCGTCGCCGGTGCGGTGGCGGTCGCCGTGGCCGCGGCGCTGGCCACCCGCAGCCGGGGCGGGGCCGCCCCGGCGAGGCCGGACTTCCTCCGGTCCGTCGCCGAACGGATCCCGGTCGGCGACGTCCGCTCCGGAGTCCGGACCGCGGCCCGAATGCCGCAGCACACCTCGGTCCGGCACGCGGCGGAGGTCCTGGGCTCCGGCTACCGGATGTCCGCGCCCGACACCGTCCCCTACGCCCTCTGGTGCGCGGCGGGCCACCTCGACGACCTGCACGAGGGCCTGTGGTCCACCGTCGCCGGACGCGGCGACATCGACACCACCTGCGCCATCACGGGCGGGGTCATCGCCGCGCGCACGGGCGTCGCCTCCCTCCCGGCGGCCTGGCACGAAGCCCGCGAACCGCTGCCCCTGATCGCGTAAGCACAGGAACCCGCCCGGTGGGACCGGCAGAGGGCTGCCCTCAGGACGGACGTGCGGCGGCGGACCGCTGCCCGAGACGGAGCACCGCATCGTCTTGCCGGCGGCCTACCGCGCGTTTCTCATCGGGCTCGGGGGCAGCGGTGCCGGGTCACCGGCAACGCGGACGGCTTCCGGCCTCCGAACGTCTCCTCGGCACGGGACTTCCTCAGCAGGTACGAGCGTTGGCTCAACCACATGCGGGACGGCAGGGACAACGCCGCGCTGGGGCTGTCCTCCCCGCCGATCGTCGCGAGTGCCCCGCGCGGTCCCCGGGCCGCAGCCCACGAGGTTCTGCGTTCCCGCGCGCCGGGCCGTCAGGGCGCCCCGCACCCTGATCAAGACTCCTTCTCCCCGGGCGCCGACGACCCTCTGGGGGCCGCGCCTTCGCGGGGGCGGTGGCTGGTGTCGCACCAGGGGTAGGTACGGCTGCGGCGGCAGGTGCACACGGCGACCATGAACCGGTCCGACCGGGCGATGGTTCCGTCGTCCAGGACGATCTCGACCGGGCCCTCCACCAGCACCGGGCCGGCGCGGTCCACGGACACCCGCCGGGGGCAGGGAGCCCTGTCGGCGGGCACCCGAGGAGTGCGCCCGGGCTCAGAGGTGTCGGGCTCAGAGGTGTCGGGTTCAGAGGTGTCGGGTTCAGGGGTACCGGGCACGGACGACCACCAGCTCTTCTCGTTCGTCGCCGTCTTCCCGTGTCAGGCCCTGCTCCCGGAGCCAGGCCCGACGGGAACGCAGCACCGGCCCCCAGGGCACCCATGCCCGCTCCGTGACCTCGGCGGACAGTCCCTCCTGCCCCAGGAGCTCAAGGGTCTCCCACGCCCCGCACATCCCCGAGTGCACCATCAGGAGGACACCTCCAGGGCGCAGCAGGGCGGGTGCCGCGGTGCAGATCCGGTCGATGACAGCCCGTCCGTCCCTGCCCGCGTCCCAGGCGCGCCGGGCCCCGCCGGTCGGCACCCGCGCGTCCGGGCAGGGGACGTAGGGCGGGTTGGCCAGGACCAGGTCGAAACGCCGGCCCCGGGTCCGGGCGGCGAAGTCGCCGTGGAGGACGCGCAGCCGCAGTCGCCAGCGCCATCCGTTCAGCCGGGCGGCCAGCACGGCGGGCCAGGCCACGTCGACCGCGGTGACCTCGGCGCCCCTGGCCGCTGCGTGCAGCGCGAGCGCGCCGGTACCCGTACCGATCTCGATGACTTCCGCACCCGAGCGCAGCGGCTCCCGTGCGAGCGCTCCGGCGAGGAGCGCGGTATCGGCCTGCGGCCGGTACACGCCCGGAAGCGCGATCAGGCGGGGCAGGGGATCGGTGTACGTCAAGGCAGTGCCCGGCACGGGGCACCTCCTGACCGGCCCGGGAAACCGCAGGCCGCGAGGGGCAGAGAGGCAATCATGGGCGGCGCCTACCCGCGATCCCGCCCTGTGAACATCGGGGTCCGCGGGCCCCCCCGCGGCAAAAGACCCGCCGTTCCCGGTTCGGCCGCCCCGAGGGGGGCAGGCGCCGAAGGGCACACGGGACGTGGCCGCGACGGACGGTGAGGAGACGGGATGAGGGCACCTGCCTGGCACGGCAAGCGGGACGTAGGCGTCGACACCGTCCCGGACCCCGCCGTCCGCGATGCCGACGACGTCGTCATCAGGGTGAGGACCACCGGCCTGTGCGGCTCCGACCCGCATCTCTACGGGGTGCTCGGCACCGGCGCCCCGCTCCTCGGCTACACGAAGCTCCACGGCCAAGTGCCGGGCGGCCAGGCCCAGTACCTGCGCGTCCCCTTGGGGAACACCCGCTTCGTCCACCTGCCCGACGTCCTGCCCACCGCGTGGCAGGCGGTGTGGCAGGCGGTCGAGTACGCGGACGTGCCGCCCGGCGGCAGCGGGCACCGACTGCCGCTCGAAGAGGCGCCGGACGCCTACGAGATGTTCCAGAAGAAGCACGACGGCGTCGTCAAGGTGCTCCTCGCCCCCTGATGGACACGGCCCGTGATGAACACGGCGCCCACCCGAACTGCCCCTGGGAGGAACGATGACAGACGGAAACTCCGAAGTGACACCCGGCCCGACCGGCGGCGGCCCCCCGGCGCAGAGCGGCGGCCACCTGACGACGGCGCAGGGGGCTCGGCTGTACGAGAGCGACCACGCGCTGAAGGCCGGCGCACGCGGACCGGTGCTGATCCAGGACCACCATCTGCGCGAGAAGATCACCCACTTCGACCACGAACGGATCCCGGAACGGGTGGTGCACGCGCGCGGCGCCGCCGCCCACGGCGTCTTCCAGGGGTACGGAACCGCCGGTGAGGTCTGCAAGGCCGCCTTCCTGGCGAAGGACGCCGAGACACCGGTGTTCGTCCGCTTCTCCACCGTCCTCGGATCCCGGGGCTCGGCGGACACCGTACGCGACACCCGCGGGTTCGCCACCAAGTTCTACACCGGCGAGGGCACCTTCGACCTGGTGGGCAACAACATCCCGGTGTTCTTCATCCAGGACGCGCTCAAGTTCCCCGACGTCGTCCACGCGGCCAAGCCGCACCCGGACCGGGAGATCCCGCAGGCGCAGAGCGCCCACGACACCTTCTGGGACTTCGTGTCCCTGCACACCGAGGCCACCCACCACACCCTGTGGAACATGTCCGACCGCGGCATTCCCCGTTCCTACCGGATGATGGAGGGCTTCGGCGTCCACACCTTCCGCCTGGTCAACACCGCCGGTGAGACCGCGCTGGTGAAGTTCCACTGGAAGCCGAGGCTGGGCGTGCACTCCCTGGTCTGGGAGGAGGCCCAGCTGATCGGCGGCATGGACCCGGACTTCCACCGCCGGGACCTCGCCGAGGCCATCGACGCGGGCGCCTTCCCGCAGTGGGAGCTGGGCATCCAGGTCTTCCCCGACACCCCGGACCAGACGTTCGAAGGCGTAGACCTCCTGGACCCCACCAAGCTCGTTCCGGAGGAGCGGGCCCCGGTGCAGCCCATCGGCCTGCTGACCCTGAACGCCAACCCGGACAACTACTTCGAGGAGACCGAGCAGGTGGCCTTCCACCCCGGCCACCTCGTTCCGGGCATCGACGTCACGGACGACCCGCTGCTCGCGGGCCGGCTCTTCTCCTACCTCGACACCCAGATCAGCCGGCTCGGCGGCCCGAACTTCGGTCAGCTCCCGGTCAACCGGCCGCACGCCCCCGTCGACGACATGCTCCGTGACGGCATGCACCAGAGCGCGGTGCACACCGGAGTGGCACCGTACCGGCCCAACAGCCTGGACGGCGGCTGCCCCTTCCTGGCCGGAGCCGACACGGGCGCGTACGTCGAGGCGCCCGTACGGGTGCCCGAGGCGAGCAAGGTCCGCGAGGCACCCGCCTCCTTCTCGGACCACTTCACGCAGCCACGGCTCTTCTGGCTGAGCATGACCCCGACGGAGCGCGAACACATCATCGCCGCGTACACCTTCGAACTGAACAAGTGCGTCGAGCAGCCGGTCAAGGAACGCGCTCTCGCCGTGCTGGCGAACATCGATCCCCGGTTGTGCGAGGACGTCGCCGAGGGCCTCGGCCTGCCGGCGCCGAAGGCGACTGTTCCCCTCGTCGCCGCGGACGCCAGTCCGGCGCTCTCGCAGATGGGCGGAACCTGGCCGGCGGACGGCCGTGTGGTCGGGATCGTCGCCGACGGGAGCACCGACCCGGACGGTGTACGCGCCGCCCGGCAGGCCGTCCTGGACGCGGGCATGGTGCCGTTGGTCATCGCACCGACGGGCGGCACGCTCGATGCGGACGGCGATCCCGTCGAGGTCCAGCGGACCTTCGCCACGGCCCGTTCCGTCGAGTTCGACGCCGTCCTGACCGCCGGCGCACCCGCACCGGCCGCCGACGCCCACGGGGCCCGGGACGCCAAGGCCGGGAACACCGGCGACATGGGCCGTACCGGGAAGGCTGCCCCCGACCCGAGGGTCGTGCTCCTGCTCGCCGAGGCTTATCGACACGGCAAGGCGGTCGGCGGATGGAACGGCGCGGAGACCGTCCTCGAAGCCGCGGGCATCGCACCGTCGGAGGGGCCGGGCGTCATCGTGAGCGACAGCGGTACGGAGGCGGTGCGGGCGGCCGCCGAGGCCCTGGCGGGACACCGGGCCTGGGACAGGTTCCCGCCCGCGCCCTGACGGCCCACGCCCGGCCGGGTGGGCCTGCGGGCGTGACGGGGCGGGCCCACCCGGCCGGGGGCTGCGGCGTGGCGGAGCGGGCCTGCGCGTGGCGGGCGGGTGAGATCCTCTCCGCGCCCAGCCCAGCCGGTCCGCGCCCGGCAGGCGCCGCGCCCATGATGACGGGCACCTTTTACATCGGCAGGGGTCCCAACGTGCTGGAACGCAAGCCGCTCAAGGACCGTAACGAGGTCACTTTCGGCTTCAACCCGGTCGGGCGGTCCTCAGTCGGGCTCACTCGCGATGCGCAGGGCCAGCTCCTGGAGGACCTCCTCGGTGGACGTGTCGGGGCCCATCTCCTCATAGGCGTCCGCCAGCACCTCGAAGGCCAGGATGAAGCCGTTGATCAGCGAATTGACGGGTCCCGACACCTGTTGCAGCACGGACAGGCCGATCTCCGCCGCGTCCGCCTCGACGGGCACCGTGAACCGGTCCGGCGTGACCTCGCCCAGCAGCTCGGAGACGTAGTCCGCCCCGACGCCGCCGCGCAGGCCCACCAGCGCCGCGATCGCCTTCAGCCTCGCGTCGTCGCCCGTCATGGCGCGGACCCGTGTCGCCCGGCCGGTCGGTCGTCAGTCATGGGTGAGCGCCTGCCCGGCATCCCCGGTTTCATGCCGTCGGCCGGGACCCGCCCGATCCCGGGGTTTGTACCGGGTGTCCGGGGGCACGCGCCAACCGAACCCCGGAGGACCCGAGGGACGGCCCCGAAGCGCGGTCCTGCGTGATGCGCGCACGCGGCCATCCGGCCGGCAGGGACACGACCGCTCCGTCGGCCACGGCCGCGCGCAGTCCCACCGGGCCGCACACGAGGTCACGACGGAGCGGCACACGAGGTCACGACGGAAGAGCCTCGTGGGGCCGTGGCGCACGACCGGCCCTGCCCGACCAGGCCCTCTCCGAGCAGGACACCGTTCCCGCCGCGGAACCGCTGCCGGCACCTAGCGGATCGGACATGCCATGAACACCCACACCATCGGCTCGCGAGCACGATCGCGCACCGCTTCCCCTCCGGACCCGCAGCGCCTCGTGGCGGTCTATCTCAACGACCACCTCGCGGGCGCCGGAAGCGGTGTCTCCCTGATCCGCCGCATGGCCAGGACGCACCGACGCACGCCGGCGGGGCCGGCCCTGGCCGAGCTCGCCCAGGAGATCGCCGAGGACAGGGAGAGCCTGCGCGAGTTCATGACCGCACTCGACGTGCCCGCGCAGTGGCCGAGGGTCGCAGCGGGCCGCATGGGGGAGAAGGTGGCCAGGCTCAAGCTCAACGGGAGACTGGTGAAGCGCTCACCCCTGAGCGACGTCCTCGAACTGGAAGCCATGCGTCTCGGGGTGGAGGGCAAGGCGTCGATGTGGCGCTCGCTCAGGGTCCTCGCGGTCACGGACCCCCGTCTGGACCTGGCCGCCTTCGACCGGCTCCTGGCTCGCGCGGGGCGGCAGTCGTCCGTGCTGGAGGCCCTGCGGATGGAGGCGGCCGGGCGCACCTTCACCAACCCGGACCCGGCCCCCGCTCAGGGGAGGTCATTCCGCCACGGCGCGGGCGGAAGGGCCCGGTGGGCGTCATGAGGGTCGTCGTCACCGGAGCCACCGGCAACGCGGGCATCAGCGTGGTGCGCGCCCTGGCCGGCGACCGTACGGTCACCGACGTGCTCGGCGTCGCCCGCCGGCTGCCGGACCTCCGCATCCCCGGCGTGCGCTGGGCCGCCGCGGACATCGACCCCGGCCGCGACGGGCTGACCGAGCTCTTCGCGGGCGCGGACGCCGTCGTCCACCTCGCCTGGAAGTTCCAGCCCACCCACGATCCCGTCGCGACCTGGCAGACCAACGTGCTCGGCAGCATCAGGGTCTTCGAGGCCTGCGCCCGGGCCGGGGTGCGGGTGCTGGTGCACGCCTCGTCCGTGGGCGCGTACTCACCGGGCCCCGCCGACGGACGCCCCGTCGACGAGTCCTGGCCCACCCACGGCTGGCCGGGCGCCGCCTACACCCGCGAGAAGGCCTACCTGGAGCGATACCTCGACGGCTTCCAGCTCGCCCACCCCGCCATGCGGCTGGTGCGGATGCGGCCGGCGTTCCTCTTCCAGGAAGAGTCGGCGAGTGAGCAGCGCAGGATCTTCGCCGGCCCGCTCCTGCCGTGGCGCCTCATCCGGCCGGGCCTGCTGCCCGCGCTCCCCGCCGTGTCCGGCCTGCGCTTCCAGGCCCTGCACACCGACGACGCCGCCGAGGCCTACCGCGCAGCCGTCGTACGCCCGGTCCACGGCCCGTTCAACCTGGTGGCCGACCCGGTGCTCGACACCGCCGCCATCGCCGACATCCTGCACACCCGTACGGTGCCGCTCCCCGCGGGCGCCGCCCGCGCCGCACTCGCCGCGGCCTGGCGCATGCACCTCGTACCGGCCGCCCCCGGACTCCTCGACGCCGTGCTGCGGCTGCCCCTGCTCGACGCCGGGCGGGCCCGCGAGGAACTGGGCTGGGCGCCGGCGGTGACCGCCACCGAGGCCGTCGCGGAGTTCTTCGAAGGCCTCCACCGGGGTGCCGGCACCGGCACACCGCCCCTGGCCGCCGCGACCGCGGGAGCGGGCGGAGGCGGCAAATCCGCCCCTCCGGGGAGGTGAGCCGTGAGCGGATCCGACGGCCTTCCACGCGACCACACGCAGGCCATCCTGGAGACCACCAAGCGGGTCGGCGCGCTCCTCAAGGAAGCCGGGGTGCCCTTCGCGCTCGCCGGGAGCGTCGCCGCCTTCGCCCACGGCCTGCCGGCCCGCTTCCGGCACGACACGGACTTCTGCCTCCGCCGGGAGGACGCCGCGGCCGCCGTGGCCGCGCTGACCGGCGCGGGCATCACCGTCGTCGACGCCCCCGAGGACTGGCTGATCAAGGGCCGTGACGGCGAGGAGGAGATCGACCTCATCCTGGACCTGGCCGGCAGACCCGTCGCCGAGGAGCTCCTCCGGCGAGCGGACGTCCGCGCCGTGGACTCCGTCCACATGCCGGTCCTCGCCCCGACCGACCTCATGGACAGCCGCCTGACCGCGCTGTGCGAGCACTACTGCGACTTCGCCGAACTGCTCCCCATGGCCCGCATGCTCCGCGAACGCATCGACTGGGGCCTCCTCGACCGCCGCCACCGCGACGAGCCCCTGCCCGACGCCTTCCTCTACCTCCTCGAACGCCTGCGGGTGATCGAGCCCCGAAAGCAGGCACGCCATGACGACGCACCATCCCACGCAGCCCGAGTACCAGGCCCAGCACCTGCGTGACCGGCTCGCGCACGAGGGAATCGCCGAACTCGGGGTCCGCGTCGAGCTGCGCGGCCCCACGGTCCTCGTCTGGGGGCCGGTCTCCACCCCGGACTGCCGCGAGACGGTCCTGCGCATGGCCGGGGAGGCCCTGCACCCGCTGGCCTGGCGCCACGACCTGACCGTCGTCAGCGCACGCCCGCCCGACCGCGAGGAGGACCTGCCGTGATCCGCGTGGCGGCCGTGGGGGACATCCATCTGGCGCCGGGCGGCGAGGGGACCCTGCGACCCGCCTTCGAGACCCTCGGTGACCACGCCGACCTGCTCCTCCTCGCCGGTGACCTCACCCGCCACGGCTCCCCGCAGGAGGCCGCCGTCGTCGCCCGTGAGGTCTGCGGCCTGCCCGTGCCCGTCCTGGCCGTCCTCGGCAACCACGACCACCACGGCGACCGGCCGCGGGACGTCACAGCCATCCTCGCCGCGGCCGGGGTCACCGTCCTCGAAGGGGAAGCTGCCGTGCTCGACCTCCACGGCACCACCGTGGGGGTGGCGGGGGCCAAGGGGTTCGGCGGAGGGTACGCCGGGCGCTGCGGCAGCGACTTCGGCGAACCGGAGATGAAGGCCTTCATGCGGCACTCCCGTACGTGTGCCGACGGGCTGCGCCGCGCGCTCACCGACCTGGTACAGGCCGGCACCGCCCTGCGGATCGCCCTGACCCACTACTCGCCGGTACCGGACACCCTGGCCGGCGAGCCCCCCGAGATCCACCCGTTCCTCGGCAGCTACCTCCTGGCCGAGGCCATCGACGAGATCGGTGCGGACCTCGCCGTCCACGGACATGCCCACTTGGGCACCGAACACGGGATGACGGCCGGCGGGGTCCGGGTCCGCAACGTGGCCATGCCCGTCATCGACCGGGCGTACGCCGTGTACCACCTCACTCCCCGCCCGCCCGGGCCGCAGGGAGCCCCCATCCAGGAAACCCATGAGGAGCAGTTGCCATGAAGGGTATGGAACACAAGCGCCAGGAGCCCGGCATCGGCCGCGAGGAACAGGTGCAGGAGCACCCCGGCCCGGACCCGGTACACCCGGAGGCCAGCAAGCCGGTCCCCGGCAGGACCCCGGAGGAGCTGCGGCGGCGGCAGGAGCGGGCCATGACCCACGAGGACGACGACGCGGAATGACGGCCGGGCCCCCGCACCACCCGGGCTGGCGCCTACATGGGATCCATGGTCCCGCTGCCCGGGCCGTTCTGCTCCTCGCTCTTCTCACGGATGCGCAGGGCCTTGTCCCTCAGCCGCTGCCGCTCCGCGGGATCCGTCGCATGCTGGGCCGCCTGCTCCAGTTCCTGGGCCTTGTCGCGCATCTCCCGGGCTCGTTCGCTCGGCCCGCTGTCATTGCTCATGACCGTCCTCGGGTGGGGTGGGGGAAAGTGTGGACCCCCCAAGCCAAACAGCACCGGGCCGCGGCCGCCACCGTAGCCGGACCGGTCAAGGGGGGCCTCAGCCATCCTGGTCCGCGGGGCTCGCGCGGCGCGGCAGTTCCTCGTGCAGCAGCCTGCCGACGAGTGCGCCGCCGAACACGACCACGCCGACGCCGAGGAGCCAGGACTGGACCACGAGGACGGTGCCGAAGGGGCCGTAGGTGACGGCGCTGGACGCGATCAGCGGGGAGAAGACGAGACGGGAGAAGATCCGCAGACCGAGCAGCCCCAGCATGGTGGCCACCGCGCCGGGCAGCAGGGCCGCCCAGGGAATCCGGCCCGCCAGCAGCAGGCGCTGCGACCACCAGAAGAACAGGGTGCCGATCGCGACGGTGACGAACCCGCGGGCGGGGGAGTGGCGCCAGGGCGGGGAGATCGCCGACAGGTAGAGCACCCCGATCAGAACGCCGAGCCACAGCACGTGCCGCCACCGGGCCCACCAGCGTGACGGGGGCAGGTCCCAGATGCTCTCGTAGCCGCTCTGCAGAACGGTGCCGAAGGACAGGCCGAACACGGTCAGCAGCGCCAGGCCGAAGGCCGTCGTGGTCCGCCAGGTCTGGCCGGGCAGGGCGAAGAGCCGCTCGATCTCCAGCCGCGCGGACGTCGACACGCCGAGCCCGTCCCCGAGCCACTGCGCGAATCCCTGCCCGTTGGCGGTGTCCGCCGCCGAGACGACGATCAGCAGCGGCACCAGCGTCAGGAAGCCGAGCGCGGCGAACCCGAGGGAACGCTGCCACAGTGCCAGTTCCCGCACGCGCACCCAGCGGCGCCCCGCCCGCGTACGACGGAACACGCTGCGCGCCCGCCTGACGGGCGCCAGCCACCGGGGAGCCCCGCGGCCGCTGGAGCTGCTCATGCCTGGCGGCTGTCCCGCGCCGACCGTCCCAAACCCCGCGGCCCCCGCGCGAGCCCCGCGTCGCGCCGAATGACGGGCGGCCCGGCGGGTGGCCGCCGGAATCGGTCCGGCGGCCGTCCTGGCATACGGTCCGCCGGACCGGGCAGGCGCCGGTCCGGAGGTGGAAACCATGATTGCTCTCCTGCTCGTCCTTCTCCTCGTGCTGTTGCTGTTCGGCGCCGGCTTCGCCGTCAAGATCCTGTGGTGGGTCGCGATCGCCGTTCTGGTCATCTGGCTGATCGGTTTCGTCGCCCGCCCCAGCGGCGGCGGTGGCCACTGGTACCGCTGGTAGCGGGACTACGAGGTCCGACGACCCCGGGCGACCCCTGCGGCGAACCCCCTGCGCGGAGCCGCGGAGCTCAACCGGATCCCTGCGACACGAAAGGATGTGGGTACGGTGCGCATCGCATTCCTGACGGCGATCGAAGGCGTCGAGGAAGTCGAACTGACCGCGCCTTGGAAGGCGGTCGTCGAGGCCGGCTGGACCCCGCGACTGGTCTCGACGGAGCCGGGTGAGGTCCAGGCCATGCGCCACCTGGACAAGGCCGGTACCTACCCCGTCGACCGGGTCATCACCGGCCGTACGGACGAAAGCTTCGATGCCCTCGTCCTGCCGGGGGGAGTGGCGAATCCCGACGCGCTGCGGATGAACAGCGGCGCCGTCGACTTCACGCGCGGCTTCTTCGAGGCGGGCCGGCCGGTGGCGGCGATCTGCCACGCCCCCTGGCTGCTGGTGGAGGCCGACGTCGTCCGCGGCCGCACGCTCACATCGTGGCCCAGCCTGGCCACCGACATCCGCAACGCGGGCGGCACCTGGGTGGACGAGCAGGTCCACGTCTGCAGGGCCGGCACCAGCACCCTGGTGACCAGCCGCAAGCCGGACGACCTGGAGGCGTTCTGCGAGGCGCTCGTGACCGTCTTCGGCGGCTGAACCGCGCTACCACCCTGCGGCGCTGCGGGCTACGCGACTACGGGCCGCGCGCCATGGGCTACGGACGATCACGGGGCTAAGGGCTACGGACGATCACGCGGCGGCCGCGGGCGGGGCGTACCCCGCCCGCCCGGCCTGGGGGCCGACGGGCCTCGCCGCCCCGCCCAGCCGGACAGCCTCGACGACGGCCTCGTGCAGGGCGCGGCTCCGGTAGGCGGTCGGGCACGGGACGGGACTGCCGACCATCGTGAACCACTCCTCGGGCCCGCCCGAGGGCCGCAGCGAGATCCGGGCGCGGCCGTCCCTCCAGCTCGTGCGGACGTCCAGCGTTCCGTCGAGGAGGCGGCCGTTCTCCTGCGTTTCGACGCCGCCGGGACCCACGGGGACCGAAACCGTCGTCCATGTCGCCCAACCCATGATTCTGCCCTCTTCCCGCGGTGGTCCACGGCGTCTACCCATCACGCGCCGTACGATGCCGCTGCCACCACCGGCCGTACGCGCTCCGCCCCGTCACATCCGGGGCGTGCGCAGGGCCGACCGGCCCTCGTCCCAGGCCGTGCGGATGTGGGCGGCCAGACGGTCCTCCAGCAGGAGCGTCGCCGCGCAGCCGAAGGCGATGTCCGGCTCCAGCGTGGGTTCGTCGGCCAGCAACCCGCCGATGACCTCGTGGCGCACGACCTGTTCGTGGACGGCGTCCGCTTCCACGTGCTCGGCGTAGAAGTGTTCGGCGGCCGGGCCCGCCCCGCACCGGCGCATGGCCTTGGCCAGGCGGCGGGACCCCGGGGAGGAGGTGACCTCGACGCACGCGAAGTGACCGACGAGCGCTCCGCGCAACGCACGGTGCAGCCCCAGCAGCGACATCAGGTTGACCGTGGCGAGCAGGGGCGCCGGAGCCCGGTCGAGATAGTGGCCGTAGCCCGGGTCCAGACCCAGGTCGTCCATCAGGTCGGCGAAGAGCCGGGCGTGGATCCGGTCGGCGTGGCCCGCGCCGAACTCGTCGTACTCGATGGCGACCATCGCGGCCTTGGCGCGCCCGGTCAGGCGGGGGACGACCCATACGTGCGGGTCGGCTTCCCGGAGGTGGTACAGCGACCGCAAGGCCGCGTACTCGCGCAGCTGCCACAGCTCGCCCTCCGTCTCCAGGCGGTGACTCAGGCTGCCGCTCAGGTCCACGGGCTCCACGAGGAGCGGGGCGAAGGCCTCCTCCACCGAGCGGGGGGCGTCGGCCAGCTCGCCGCGCAGGGCGTGGAGGAACCGGGTCTCCAGGGCGTGGCGCAGGCGGAGCAGGTCCGGGTCCCATTCGAGGTCGTCGGCGACGCCCTCGAAGCCCCGGTAGTGCAGTTCGTACAAGAGGTGGAGGCCCAGCTGCACATCCTCGCCCCACGGATCGGCCCGCAGGACGGCGGCGGGCGCGTAGACGGGCGCCCGGCCGGTGCTCAGGGCCTTGACCACGGCCGAGGAAAGGGTTCCGCGGCCCTCTACGAGAGCGGGCGCGGCTGCCGTTTCGCGCGGACTGCGCAGTGAAGGGATCATGCGCTGCGCCTACCCCGTACCGGAAACCTCTCACACCCCTTTGCCCACGGACATTCGCCCGCTTCGCGGCCTGCCGGCGCCTGGACGACGTTCACACGCGCGTCAGCCGCGCGATGGACTGCGCCCCCGCTACGCGCTGGGATGCCTGCCCGGATGCCTGCCCGTCGGGTCGGGGGTGACGTCAAGCGGTTGAGGGGCCCGTCGAGGTCTGCGTTTCACGGACACGAACACGGCAAGACGCCACACATGGTGCGCATCCGATACCCCGACCCGCCACCCGCAGAGGAGCCACCGCCATGAACCGCGCCGCACTTTTCGACGTCGACGGTACCCTCACGGACACCAACCACCTCCACATCACATCCTGGTGGGAAGCGCTGCGCCAGTCCGGACACCGGGTGGCCACGCACGACATCCACCGGGCGATAGGCCTGCCCGGCGAGGACCTCCTCGACCACCTTCTCGGAGAGGACCGCGACCGCTCGGGCGACGACCGCCTGACCGCCGCCCACGACACGCTGTACGCCACCTACTTCGATCGGCTGGCCGCCCTGGACTCGGCGGCCGGCCTGCTGCGGGCGCTGTCGCGAGCCGACTGGAAGGTGCTGCTGGTCACCTCCGCGAAGGACAGCGAACTGGGCGCCCTGCGCCGGGCCATCGACGCCGAGGACGCCCTCACCGACACCGCCACCTCCGACGACGTGGAACGGGGCAAGCCCGCGCCCGACCCCGTACACCACGCGCTCGAACTGGCCGGGACGCCGTCCGGGCGCGCGGTGTTCGTCGGCGACACCGTATGGGACATGAAGGCCGCCGCCCGGGCCGGTGTGACCGCCGTCGGCCTGCTGTGCGGCGGGATCCCCCGCGGCGACCTGGAGGACGCGGGAGCCGCCGCCGTCTACCGGGACCCGGCCGACCTCCTGGCCGGTCTGGACGACAGCCCGTTCTCCGCGATACGCGCCGCGTGAACGAGCGAAGCGCGGGCCCGGGGTGCGTCGGTCAGACGGGGGTGTCGGCGAGTTGCGTGAACCCGGGCGCGCAGGCGGTGGCGAGGTTGGCGGGGGTGAAGGGGGCGCTGCTGGAGGAGGTGCAGACGGCCTGGTGCAGAGTGCCGTTACTGGCGAGGACGGTGACGAAGAGGTGGCCCGGGTTTTCCTCGGTCACGGACAGGGCGGTGTCGTAGACGCACTTGGGCGCGCCGGGGAGCAGGGCGAGGTTGATCCAGACGCCGGGGTTGCGGCTGTCGTTGAGGAAGGCGTGCCCCCGATCGTCGGTCGCGGAGCGGAACACCGTCTCGAACAGACCGGAGCCGGAGTAGTCGACCACGGTGGAGCTGACGTCGCGGCTCGTGACACATTTCCCGCCCGCCCCCTGCCCGCCCTGCTGCTCCTTGAGGACCGGCTTGGCCGGAGCCTGCTTGGCCGGGGCCTTCTTTTTGGCAGGTGCCTTCTTCCCGGTGGTGTGCTTGGCCGGCGCCTTGGGATCGGGTCCGCCGTACGCGACCGCGGACGGGGCCAGGAGCGCTCCGGCCAGTACCACGCCCGATACTGCTGCCACGCCCCGTGCTGCCCAGGGGAGGGTCTTCATGCGGTTCCTCCAACGTCGGTGGCGGCCGGCCCCTGGCGGGCGGGCCTGCCTGCAGAGAGCCGCACCCGACCATGGCGCCGTGCTCCCGCGGGGGAGTTGCAGGAGGTGCGGTGAACGGTCGGATCCGGTGGCTGTCTCGCAGCCGCCACCGAACATGGCACACCAGGCCGGTTTCGATCGCACGCCGATCCGAACGTTCACCCGTGCGGTGTCGATTCCGGAACCGAATGGCGGCCAAGACGATGGTCCCGGCACCCATGAAGGGGCCGGGACCATCGTCATCGTGCGGAAGCCGATCAGGCGGGGCGGCCACCGAAGGGTGCGCCGGTGCCGTAGTACGTGCCCAGCTCCTCCCGGTATCCGGCGTCGCCGAGGTGCTTGTCGCGGTGGAACTCGGGAGCACCCTTGATCTGTTCCTTGGTGCGGTCGACGAAGACCGTCTTGTCCTCCGGGTCGATCCTGACGACCGTGCTCGCCGGCAGCAGGACCTCCTTGCCGAAGATCCACACACCGGTGTCGACGACCAGATAGGCGTCACCGACCTCGTCGGAGTGCTTGTCCACCTTGCCGATCCTGCCGTCGGTCGCCTCGACCTTGTAGCCGGTCAGGTCCGTACCGGACAGGTGGCCCGAGGTCGGCTGGTAATTCCACACATTCTCAGTCACGCGAAAGACAACTCCTCCGGTCAATGGAGGTCGACGGAGAAAGGAACATCCGCCGGTCCTCCTTGTTCCGTACGTCGTGCTCGACGGGTTGTACCGCATCCCGCCTGGGCTTCGTTTGCCCTGCCTTTCAGGCTTCATGCACCCGGATTGAATTCCGGAACGGTGTGGCCGCCGGTCATCGCAGGTGAGCAGGTCGCCTGCCGCGCCACGGGCAGCCGCCCCGGCCGCCTGCGACTCAGCTGTCCGAACTGGGCTGTTGCCTCGCACCTACCAGCGGTACCAGCGGCCGCTGCCACCTTTCGGACGTGCGACGAAACCGATCAGCCACAGAATCAGGACTGCGATGGCCACCCACCAGAGAATCTTCAGCGCGAAACCCGCACCGAAGAGAATCAGGATCAGCAGCAGAACGAGAAGCAGGGGAACCATGGTTATCAACCTCCGAAGCGCAATCTGCCCGGCAGAACCCAGGACATTCGTGTGACTCTCGTTTGTTTCATGCGTCTCTGTCTCGGCAGCGAACACCGTTTACCGCGACCGGCCGCCGTGATGGCACGTCGGCGGACGCGCGCCGGAGGGCGACACATACGGTGGGATCCGCTACTCGACGAAATCTGTTCCTCATGGCGTGGCGTGTGCTCCGACGGCCTGTCGGTAGGCCACGTGCCCGCCGAGCGCACCACTGACGGCTACGGCAGCCAGCCCACCCAGGGACCACATCCGGCCCCTCGCCCAGCGGCCGCCCAACCGTGCGGTCAGCGACGCGGTATAGCAGGCCACCGCCGCCACGTTGGAGACGGCGTGAGCCAGGCCGACCCTCGCCTGTTCGGGCGGCATGTCCGCCCAGTCCGCCCAGCCGGCCATCGCCGCCGGAGCGACCCCGGCCAGTCCGACGGCGGTCAGGGTGGCCGTCGCGCGCTGTGACCCGGGTACGAGGTCGAGCACCGCGGCCGAGAGCCAGCAGCCGATGGGCACCTGCACCAGCACGGGATGCACGGGATGGCCCAGCGGCCTGCCGCGCAGCAGATCACGCATCGAACCAAGAGGAAGGGAACGGACTCCCCGCTGGAGCACCCTGATGGCCGGATCGGCCACCGTCGTCCGCTCCAGCCGGTCCAAGGCCGTCAGCCACCATGCCGATGCGGTGTCGACGACCGCTGCCTGTTCGGTCGTGGAGAAGGTATCGGAGGTGTGCGAGTTCATACCCGACGCCTACCCGGAACTCCGCCGCCATCCCGCCCCGCCGCCGAATACCCCCGAACGAACGAACCCGACGGGAGAGTTGCGCGGCGTCCGTTCGCCGGGGCCGATGAGCGGGCCGGGCAGCGGCGGCCGATGCCCGCCCGCGCGGTGCGGGGACGCCCTGCCAGGCCGAAGCGGGCAACGTGACGGTCGGAGCGCGAGTCCTGTTGGCCAGTCCCTTGGCGGCGTGGTGGCCCGCCCTCGGCGTCGTTGACGCAGCATCATCGCCAGGAGCGTGCATGCCGAGGACAGGATGGGCCGATGTGGGCGACCGGTGAGGCGTATGAGCCGTACGTCGGGCGATGGAGCCGCCTGGTCGCCGGCCGGTTCGTCCGGTGGATGGGCGTGTCCCCGGGAGGGAGCTGGCGGGACATCGGGTGCGGCACGGGTGCGGTGACCCGGGCGGTGCTGGACGTCGCCGACCCGGTGTCGGTGGTCGGCGTGGACCCGTCGGAGGGCTACGTGGACTACGCCCGCAGGCACATCGTCGACCGGCGGGCGCGGTTCGTCCTGGCCGATGCGGCGAAGCTGCCGTTCGCGGACTCCACGGCGTCGGTCGCGGTGAGCGGGCTCGTACTCAACTTCGTCCCGGACCCGGCCCGGGCGGCTGCCGAGATGGCCAGGGTCGTCGTCCCCGGGGGGCGGGTGGGGGTGTACGTGTGGGACTACGGTGAGGGCGGCATGGAGGCCATCCGCGCCTTCTGGGATGCCGCGGTCGCCCTGGACGGGCAGGCACGGGCACTGGACGAGGCCGTCAGGTTCCCCGTGTGCGCCCGGGGCCCGCTGGCCGAACTGCTCGTGGGAGCGGGACTGGAGGACGTGGAGGTCGACGAGATCCGGATCCCGACCGGATTTCAGGACTTCGACGACTACTGGACGCCGTTCCTGGGAGGGCAGGGCCCGGCCCCCGCCTACCTGTCCGGCCTCTCCGAGGGTCGCCGCCTCGAACTCCGCGACCGGCTCCGCACGGCCCTCCCGCAGGCGGCGGACGGCTCGATCCCCCTCCACGCCCGGGCCTGGGCGGCACGCGGGCGCCGAGGCGGGGAAGGAAGCAGGATCGATCCCGTGGCGTGATGGGTTGGTCACTTGGCCAGGTGCAGGTCCACTCGCCTGTCCTGACCGGCCCTCGACGACCACCTGGCATGTCCTGCCCGCGTACGCGAGCCGCCTTCGGCCCCGCACGCGCCGCGCCACCACCTTGATGGCCACTCGTAGCCGCCGGTTTCGGAATCTTCAATTCCGGGGACGGTGTCCCAGCACCGCCGTGATCGTCCGCGCGCCATGACGGCGCCCGACACGACAGCCGAGGGAGACCATGGGTTGGCAAGGCGCACGTCGGACGGCCACGTCGGCCGCTGTTGCCGGACTGGCCGCCCTGGGCCTGGCGGCTCCGCCCCAGGTCGCCGCCGCGCCCCGGACCGGAACCGCGTTGTCGTTCGGGACGGTGGCCGCGCGGCAGGCGAGTTCCCCGACGCCGCCTCCGCCCCGCCTTCCCCGCGACTTCCGCGGCAAGGGCAAGTGGATCGTCCGTGACCTGGACATCACGGTGCCGTTCACCTGGGAGGGGAGGGACGGCGACAGCCAGATGACCGCGGGGGGCCCGCAGTACCCGATCTGGTTCACCAACCTGATCTACCACGACACGCTCTACACGCTCACGTACAAATGGCCCGGTCTGAACGAGCATCCCTGCTCGCGCATCCCGGGCTTCAACCTGGAGGCGCTGAACAGGGCGTTCGAGAACGCCAGGTTCGTCGGGCCGGAGACCCTGCGGCGCTCTCCACAACGGCACGTGAACCACTGGAGGGTGGGCGCGGTCCTGCCGCAACTGCCTCCCGGGAACTACCCCCGTCTGCCGCTCGCGCTGGGTGACGTCTACGTCGACGAGAACGACCGCGGCACCTTCTGGCAGGTGCTGCAGTTCGGTGTCCAGAACCTCTACGACCCCGAGCTGGACGAGTGGCTGGCCATGGACACCTTCGAGCACCGGCCCGGCATCGTGACCCTTCCCCAGCGCTGCGAGCCGCCCAGCTGAGTCTATTTTCGTATTTAGCTAAAGTGCTGAGTTCTGCTGCATGAGCACATCAAGCGAAGACGAGGCGGGCGCGTTCAGGGCGCTGGCCGATCCCACGAGGCGTCAGATCCTTGAGGACCTGCGGGGCGGTGAGCTCGCGGCCGGGGAGATCGCGAGCCGGTTCGCGATCAGCGCGCCCTCCATCTCCCGGCACCTCGGGGTGCTCAAGGGGGCGGGGCTGGTCACCGAACGACGCGACGGCAACCGCATCCTCTACGCACTGGCCGAGGAACGCCTGGCCATGCACATCGGACGCTTCCTCAGCGCCGTCTGCCCCGAACAGGTGGTGCTGCGGCACACCAAGTGGCGCAGGGCCGAAGGGAACGAGCCCCCGGCTGCACCGGCTGCACCGGCTGCACCGGCTGCACCGGCCGCACCGGCCGCACCGGCCGCACCGTCTGCCGCGACCGACGAGGCGGCTGGTTCATGAGGCACCTGCTGCAACGCCACCCCCTGCCGATGCGGACGTCGTTCGCGCATTCCCTGGTACTCACCTACGCGCTGCCGCCCGAGCTGCTCACCCCGCTGGTTCCGCCGGGACTCGCCCTCGACACCTACCGTGACGCGAACGGCACCGAGCACGGGTTCGTCGCCGCCGCGGTCGTCGACACCCGGGCACTGCGCCCGTCGTTCCTTCCCGCCGGCCTCGGCCGGGACTTCATCCTCACCGGCTACCGGATCTTCACCAGGTTCTCCACCCCCGGCGGCCGCACCATGCGCGGCCTGCGCATCCTGCGCAGCGACACCGACCACCGGATGATGGTCCTCGGCGGAAACCTCTTCTCCCGCTACAACTACCGCCTCGCCCGCATCGGCGCCCGGACGGCCGGCCGGACCCTGGAGTTCAAGGTGGTCAGCGCCGACGGCCGGGCCGACCTCCACGTCCGCGCCGACCTGGCGGACACCCCCGCCCCGCTCCCCGGGGGAAGCCCCTTCGCGAGTGCCAAGGACGCCCGCCGGTACGCGGGCCCGCTCGCGTACACCTTCGAGTACGAGCCGCAGACCGGCACGGTGATCGTGGTCAAGGCCACCCGTACGCACTGGGAGCCGGTCCCGGTCGCGGTCGAGGTTCCCACCCTGACCTTCTTCGACCACGGACCGTTCGCCGGAACCGAGCCCGTCCTCGCCAACGCCTTCCACGTCGGCGACCTCGACTACGGCTGGGAGCGCGGCTACCGGCGGGCCCCGGACGGGGGAATGCTGTGAGCACCCGCACCGCCCCACCGCCGCCGCGCCCCTCCGGAGTACGCGAGGTGGTCGGATACAACTGGCCCCTGTACGCGGGCGGGTTGTCCGCCGTCGCCGGAGGCCTCGCCCTCGCACCGCGCCTGCCGCGCGTCCCGGCCGCCCTCGCCCGCACGGGCGCGCTGGCCGCGGCCGCCCTGCTCGCGGGCAGCACCGCCGCCTGCTGGTGGGTGTACGCCCGCTCCGAGCTGTACTCCCTCGACTGGCTGACCGGCCCGCTGCCCGACGGCCCCGGCGACCACCTCGTCATATCGGCGGGCCTCGACGAAACCAGCCACCCCCTGGCCCTGCGGTACCCCCGGACCGATCAGACCGTCGTCGACCTCTACGACCCGGCGCTCACCACCGAAGGCTCCATCCGGCGCGCCCGCCGGCGCGTGCCCCCACGCCCCGGGACCCTGCCCGGCCGCCCGTCCCGACTGCCCCTCGCCACCGGCTCCCAGGACACCGTGTTCGCGGTCTTCGCGGCCCACGAACTGCGCCTCGCACCCGACCGGGAGGCGCTGTTCACGGAGATCACCCGCACCCTGCGCCCCGGGGGCACGCTCATCCTGGTGGAGCACCTGCGCGACCGGGCCAACACCGCCGCCTTCGGCCCCGGCGCCTGGCACTTCATGCCCCGCCGCGAATGGCTCCGGCTCGCTGACGGCGCGGGGCTGCGCTCCGTCACCGAAACGCGGATCGCGAACCTCGTCACGGCCTGCGCCTTCAGCCGGAGTGCCGAGTGAACCACCTCTTCACCCTGGAGTCCCAACTCCGGCTCGTGGGCCTCGCCCTGACCGCCATGGGCGCCTTCCACATCGTCCTGCCCCGCCTGGTGGACTGGCCCACCGACCTCGCCGGCACCAGCCTGCTGACCCGCCAGGTCTCCTACGCACACCTCTTCTTCATCGGCCTGACCTGCGTCCTGCTCGGTCTGCTGCCACTGTGCTACACCCCGGAGCTCCTGACCGGCACCTCCCTCGGCACGGCTCTGCCGGCGGGCCAGACCCTGTTCTGGGGCGCCCGCTGGGTCTTCCAGTTCGTCTACTTCTCACCCGCTCTGTGGCGCGGAGACCGTTTCCGCACCTTCGGACACATCGCACTCGCGATCCTGTGGACCTGGGTGACGGCCGTCTTCGCCTACGCCCTCCTCGCCGCCCCGGTCTGAGCGCATCTGACGAGATGCCACGCACCGCAGGCCGGCCACCGTGACGGACGGAAACGACTGTCGCGCGGCGACCGCTTCCAGCCGGGCCGGTCATCGCCGGGGAAGGCCACAGGACGCGTGGGCGTTATGTTTCTGATCTTGAAAAGGGTCGTCGGCCGTCGCCAGGGCCGCGAGCGCACCGAAGGAGAACGACATGATCCGTCTGTCTGCAGAACCCATGACGTGGGTAGCCACCGGGGACAGCATCACCCAGGCCGTACTGCACACCCACGGCGCACGTGGCTGGGTGGAGCACCTGCAGGAACGGGTCAGATGGCAGATGGACCGGCTGACCGACATCGTCGTCAACACCGGTGTTTCCGGCTGGCGTGCCGTGGACGTGCTCGGCTCCTACGACCACCTGATCGGACGCTTCGCGCCCGACGTCCTGTCCATATCGCTCGGCACCAACGACGCGCGCGCCGGCCTGGCCGGACTGCCGGAGTTCCACGACGCCATACGTCAGCTCGTCGACCGTGCGGGCCCGCGGACCCAGATCGTCCTGCACACACCGGTGCTGGTCAGCATCGCGGGCCGCGAGGCCCGAGGCACGCTCCCGGCGTACGCCCAAGCGGTGCGGGACATCGCCAAGGAGGCCGACGTCCTGCTGGTCGACCACGAGACCCACTGGCGCTCGCACTTCGGCGACGCCGACCCCATAGCCTGGCTCGACGACCCGGCCCACCCCAACGCCGCCGGCCACCTTCAGATGGCCGAGCACACCCTCCGGGTTCTGGGCCTGGGGCCCATGGAGCCCCGCACCTGAGCTCGGGACCGCGGGAGGTACGGGGAGGGGCGCTCGACAGCGAGGACCTGAGCATCGAAGCCGGCCGGCGGGGCCATTCACCGTGTACGGTCACACCGACACGGCCGTACGGAGTGCTCCACCGGGCCGGCGGCTCCTGGCTGCACGGTTGCACGGTTCGGTTCCTCCCCCCTCAGCCCAGTTGCTCGGCCAGTCCGACGATGATGCCCTCCGGGCCGCGGACGTAGCAGAGGAGATGGCTGTCCTCGAACCGGGCGATCCCGCCGACGAGTTCGGCGCCGTGAGGGCGCAGGCGGGCAACGGTGTCCTCGATGTCGTCGACGGCGAACATGACGCGATGCGTGCCCAGAACATTGTGCGGCCGGTTGCGCGGCCCGGCGCTGATCACTGCGGGGCTGCGGTACTTCGCCAGTTCGAGCCGGCTGTGACCGTCCGGGGTCCGGACCATCGCGATGTCACAGCGGACGCCGTCGAGCCCGGTGCACTGGTCGGCGAAGGGACCCTCGACCTCCGCCCTGCCCTCCAGCTCCATACCGAGTTCCACGAAGAACGCGATGGCGGCGTCGATGTCCTCGACCACGATGCCGACGTTGTCCATCCGCTGGATCGCCATGCTGGTTTCTCCTTCTTCCTCGTGCTGCCGCTGATGTCCCCGGGACGGAGCCGGTGGCACGTTCTCGACGTCCTCAGACCGCCGAACTCCGAAGTATCCGGATCGCGCCTCGGCACCGCCACAGCAGACCCGCGAGCCAGACGTCACCACCGAGGGCGAGTGGCGGAGCGGCGGCGAAGGAAGCCGCCCGCCGGCCCCGGCAGGCAGTCGGCTGCCAGGGCCGACGGGCGGGCACCGGGTCGCCGTCGCTGGGCCGGCTGCCTGACGCTCTGGCCCTGTCAGGCCGCCCGAAGACCCGTGCACCTGCACACTCGGTGCTCGTGGGCCGGGCGGCCGGGTCCGGTCCGCACCTCGGCGAGGAGCATCACGTGGATCTGCATCTGAGTGACAAGGTGGCGTTGGTCACGGGAGCGAGCAGGGGCATCGGCCTGGCGGTCACCCGGGCGCTGGCCGGCGAGGGTGCCCGGGTGGTCGCCGCCGCCCGTACGGTGGGCGGCCCGCTTGCCGAACTGGCGGCCGGCGGGCGGGTCCGGCCCGTCGCGGTCGACCTGACCACCGAGGGCGGACCTGCGCGCGCGGTACGGGAAGCGGTCGAGGCGTTCGGCGGGCTCGACATCCTCGTCAACAACGTCGGCGCCGTCAGCCCACGGCTGAACGGCTTCCTGTCGGTCACCGACCAGGACTGGACCTGGGGTCTGACCATCAACTTCCTCACGGCCGTCCGTACCACCCGGGCCGCCCTCCCGCACCTCATCGAGCGCGGAGCGGCGTCCATCGTCAACGTCAGCTCGGTCAACGCCTTCCTGCCCGACCCCGGGGTGATCGACTACTGCGCGGCGAAGGCAGCGCTCACCAACTTCTCGAAGGCGCTGTCCAAGGAGTTCGGCCCGCGCGGCGTACGCGTCAACACTGTCAGCCCCGGCCCGGTCGAGACGGACCTGTGGCTCGGGGACCGGGGAGTCGCCGCCACCTTCGCCGCCGCATCCGGGAACACCTCGGACGACGTCGTCGCGAGGACCGCCGCCCAGCTCGTCACCGGGCGCTTCACACGCGCCGATGAGGTCGCCGACCTCGTCCTGTTGCTCGCCTCCGGCCGGGCGGGCAACACCACGGGTGCCGACCACACCATTGACGGCGGTCTGATCACCACGCTCTGATGTGAGCTTCGCCGACGATCGGCTGAGGACGGTGTCGGCCCGCCGCGCGCCCATCGGCAGGGCGGTGGCCTGGCGGCTGGTCGCAGTGGCCTCGTCCTGGTTGGGGCCGGCGCCGGGCCAGGGGCTTCGTGTCGGCAGGACGGCCTTTGACCGTGTTCCGTGGCTGGGGTGGTCGTGGACGGGTGGCACCCCTCGGGGGAGGAGGGGGTGCCACCCGATCACACCGCGGTGGGCGTCTGTCCCTGGCGCGCACCGTCTTTGGCGCGTGTATCCGTGCCTGCCCGCTTGAAACGCTTTGCGCGCACGCTTTCCGTGTGGCCTGTGTGCGCCCGTACGGCCGTGCGGCCCAGATGTGGAGGTGTCCCGGCGGTCCCTGTGCGGGTAGGTGTGGTGCTGCTTGTTGTGTGAGCAGGTTCTACGGTCAGGGCACCGGGTATCGGCGCCGTGGACGTGGACGGCGATGGGGAGATGACGATGGAGTCGCCGAAGGTGACGGTGCGGCCCGGTGCGGATGGTGCGGCCGTGGTTGTGTGCACGGGCGAGTTCGACCTTGATACAGCGGGCCTCGTGGCGCAGGCCTGCCGGACGCAGGCGGCGGACGTGGAGCTTCTGCTCCTGGACGTGTCGGGGGTTGCGTTCGCGGACTCGTCGTTCTTGAACGAGCTGATCCGCCTGCGCAACGCCCGGCCGACGGCGCTGGTCGGGCCGTTGCCGAACCAGCTCCTTCGGCTGCTGGAGATGACGGGCGCGCTGACCCTCTTCGACATCCGCGACGGCACAGGGTTGGCCTGATCCGCCCGGCCGGGAGTCCCCGGCTTCTCGCGCCGGGCTACGCGCCGGGGAAGCCGAGTCTTTCTCCGGTGAAGGTGACAGTGACGGTTTTGCCGCCGCCGCAGCCGTTGCGGTCAAGGGTGCTGATGCGGACGGTGTCGGTGAGGTCGTGGACCACCCGCCATCCGAATCCGCCCGGTCGTCCGGGTGCCGGGGTGCGAAGCTCCGGCACCCGGGACACGCGGTCGGACACTTCGACGGTAACGGTCCCGGTGCCGGGGCGGGCGGTGATGGCGAAGCCCGTGACGCCGCCGGCGTGACGTATGGCATTGCTGACCAGCTCGGTCACCACGATGACGACGTCGTCCACCCCGGCCGCGGGCACACCGAGGCGGGCGAGAAGGGTCCGGGTGGTGGTGCGGGCTCGTGCGGAGCTGACGCCGCCGGCCCGTTCGCCGGCCGGCAGGAGGTGGGACGTCAGGGTCCGTTCTTCCATACGCTGCGCCTTCCCCGCCCCTTCGTCCGGTATGTGCCGCCAGGGCCCCCGCCCTGGCGCAACGCTCGGGCTGGCTCCGTGGCGGCGATGCGGAAGGGGGCGGCTGCCGCGAGTGGCGGCGGGTGCGGGGGTGTGGCTGCTGCACGGCAGGCCTGCGACGGATCTTCCGGCGGGGCGGTCACAGCCTCCCGGCCTGCCCCACGGACCGCGCCCTCTCGACGGACTTCTCGGGGGTGGGCATCGGCCAGGTGTGCGAGCGGCTCGCGGCGACCTCGCGCACGATGCCGGTCGTGCAGCTGAACCAGTAGTCGCCCGCGGCGAGGTAGCCGGCGGAACGGCTGCCTGTGACGGGGGTGCCGGACCGCCCTTCACCGCCCGGGCTGTTGGCGGGCCTGGCGGAGGTGGTGGTGTGGTGCCGGTACGGGCTGGGTGCGGGCACGGAAGGCTCCCGGTGGGGTGGGTCGGTGGGGTATGAGTTCATGGTGGGTGCCAGATCCGGGGTGCGCCTGCCGGGGCCTGGTCCGCGGCTGGAGGTCACCCGTCTGGTCGCGCTTGGTGACGTAAATTGTGTGTAAGGGTGCGGGCGGGAGCCGACGGCGACGGCGGCGGGTGTCCCACGGGTGCAGGGCCCGGCCGGTGCCCACAGCCCTGGCCGGGTCCTGTCGCGAGCCGGATCCTCGCCCGGCCCCGTACCCGCCGGGCTTGGGTGCGAGGTCGAATTCGCCCCTGACATGGATCACGGCCTCGTGGGCCCACCTCGCACTCGGCCTCCGCTTGGGCCGACGCCGTAGCCGGCGCAACCGGCGTGGGCGTGAGATGGGTGCCGGCTACCGGGGAGAGGAGGGGCCTACTCCACGACCGTGACAGGGAGCTCGGAGCCGTCCGTTCCGGTCGGGTCGGTGCCGGTCGCGGCGGCGTCCTCCCGTTCCTGCCAGACGCGCACGTACGCCGACCGCGCCGCCCAGCTGCCGAGGTCACCCGTATCGGCGCTGTACTGCTGCCATGCCGTCCCCCGCTCCTCAGGGTCGAGCCGGCGGGCGACGGGCCGGGAGGCCCAGACGGTGACGCGGGTGACCAAGCCGAGGCGCTGGTGGAGGGGGCTGTCGGACTCGGCGGGCTCGACCGGCGCCCGAAGGGACCCCAGGCGTCTGAGTCCGAGGTGCGCGAGCGAGTAGACGAACGCGGCCCCGCCCTCCTCCCACCTGTCCGGCGAGAGCGTGACAGCGGGGCCCCGGTAGTGGGCCGCCTCGTACAGCGTGGCCTTGACTGGCGCGTCGGCGTTCTGTGCCATGTCGTCCTCCCGTGGCCTCGGGGCAGACCGGGCTCAGTGCTCCGAGGCTTGGTGCCGGACACGTCCGGTCCTGACCGGTGCCCGTCTCCGGGCCCCTCAGTGCGAAGACGCGGACGGTGACGGTGGGGCCGGCCCCGCGGACCGGGTACGTCCGCGCAAGGCGGGCCGCTCGCCGTCCATGCCTGCTCACCGTCCCTACGGCACCTGCCCCGGCCGGTGCGCCGCATGCCCGACGACGGGCACCAGCGCGCCCGCCCCGGCCGGCCGCCGATGCGCCGGGCTCACATCCTGTTCAAGACCCCGTCCCCCCGGACTCCGGCGGCGGCAGGAGGGGCCCCAGGGGGCCGAGGTCAAGGTTGAGGTCGTCCAGCGTGTAGCCGTGCTGCGCGCACAGCTCGGTCATACGGTCGTGGAGGGCCATGAGGGTGGCGCCGAGTTCCTCCTCCTGTTCATCGCTCAGGTCTCCGGCGTCGACGCGGCGCAAGGCTTGGCGTTCGATCAGCTGGCGGACGAGTTCGACGAGGGTCAGGACGAGTTTGAGGAGGTCCTCCCCGACACTGTCCGGATCGGCGTGGATACGCCGGGCGGGCGCGGCGGGTCCGGCGGCTGGATTCGGCGGCGGGGCCTGCAGGAGGCGGAAGGCCTGGGCCACGGTGTCGCCGGCCGAGCGCGGTCCGGAGCCGGGTGGTGTGGTGCTCATGGGCGCTCACCTCCCGGGGGCTGGAGCGCGGCGCCGTCGCCGAGGCTGCTGACGGAGGTGATCAGGGCGCGCAGGGAGATGCGGACGAGGTCGATGTCGGCGATCGACAGGACGATGTCACCGGTGATGACGACGCCGCCGGCCAGCAGGCGGTCCAGGAGGTCGACGAGTGCCACCTGGCGACCGGGGAGGGGTGTGTCCGCGGGAGTGAGGCTCATGTCGCCGCCCCGAGGTCCCTGCCGTCGGGCGCTTCGGGCGCTTCGGGCGGGGGAGTGGCGAAGGAGTACGGCGCCCAGGGGCCGGTGACGCGGACGCGTATGCCGGGCAGGCGGGCGGCGTCCTGTTCGATCGCCCCGCGGAAGTCGTCGGCCCGGTCGTCGGGGACGAGGTAGGCGTCGTTCAGGACGTTCTCGCCGTCCCGGTCACCGGCGAGCGGCCCGATCTGCACGGGATGGCTGACGCGGGCCGAGGCGTAGCGGGCGGCGGTGTCGGTGAGCTGCTGCGCCGCGCGGGCAGCCTGCCGGTACCGGTCGTCCCTGGCGTGCTGCTGGGCTCGGCGGCTGCGCAGGTAGGCCTTGCCCGGGCCGGTCGTGTCGGCCGGGGGAGGGTCGGGTCCGGTCGTCGCGGGGGCGATGTAGGCCTTGACGCCGAATTCGGTGTGGCCGGCCAGGAGGGCGAGCCGCTCGGCGAAGAGGTCGTGCTGTTCCTGCAGGGCCGCCAGGGCGCGGGCGGTGTCCTCGTAGAGGGTGGCCAGGCGCAGGGGCAGGACGGTGGTGCGGGCGGCGAGGGCTTCGATGACCTCGTGGTGGGCGCGGGCGGTGGCTTCCAGCCAGCTGAGGTCTTCGAAGTGGGCTTTGAGGGCTTGCCCGTTCCAGTCTGCGGCGGGTACCCGGCTCATGGCGAAGACGGGGGAGCCGGGGCCGGCGCCGGACGTGGTGAGGAGGGTGAGGGAGGTACCGGCGACGCCCTGGAGGCGCGTGACGACCTCGCCGAGGCCGGGGGAGCCGGCGGCGACGGCGTACACGTAGGTGAGGGCGGGCTCGGGAGTGTTCACCGGGTGGGCCTCCTTCGGGCGGCAGGCGGGGGCTCGCGGGCTGCGTCACTGCCTTCGCCGGAGGCCTGTTCGCGGCGCAGGGTTTCGATTTCCGCGCGCAGGCGTCGGTTCTCTTCGGCCAGGGGGCCGCCGGTGTGGCGGGAGGACAGGGCGGGATCGTGCTCCCACCAGTCGATGCCCATCTCCTTGGCCTTGTCGACGGACGCGATGAGGATGCGCAGTTTGATGGTCAACAGCTCGATGTCGAGGAGGTTGATGCGGATGTCGCCGGCGATGACGATGCCCTTGTCGAGGACGCGTTCGAGGATGTCGGCGAGGCTGGCGGACGAGGACGGCGGGTAGCCCATCGGAGTCGCCCGAGAGGGCAGGGAGCCGAGCCGGTTGTCGAGGGGATCGCTCACGGCCGTCCGTCCTTCCTGGTCGGGGCCGGCCCCTGCTCATGGCAGGTTTTGCCGGTACCTGGCAATCTCGTCGAGGCGGTCGAGGAGCGAGTCTTCGAGGGCGTCGAAGGTTTCCTGGTCGATCTCGCCGCTGACGAGGCGTTGCTCGAGGTCGGCAAGGGCCGCGTAGACGGGGGCGGGGTCGTAGTACTGCTCGTCGGCACGGTCGGCGACGCGCTGGGCCACCCACAGGACGGCGCGCACCGGGGCGAGAGGCGCGGTCAGCAGCTGGGTGAACAGCCCCATGGTTCCTCCAGGTGCTCCTTGGGACGGTCGCGCGGGGGCGGCGCGTGCGGGACGGCGGGGTTCGGCCGCTACACGAAGCTGTAGGGGGGCAGCGGCCCGGTGAACCGGAAGGTGACGTGGTCGACCTGTCGGGCGAGGCCGCCCTCCGCGTCGATGAAGGCGTCCTTGTGGTCGTCGGGGACCAGCAGGGACACGTTGAGGAGGTCACCCTCGGCCGGTGCGCGGACGGCGTGCTCGCGGGCGTAGGGCAGCAGTGCCTGGACGAGTCCCGCAGCGAGGGATTCCTGGCGGTCGCGGATTTCGGCGGCGACGAGTTCCCCGAGTTGCAGCGGCAGACGGGGGTCGGTGTCGCCGGCCCGGATCCGTTCGTTGAGGAGGCGGGCGTGCTCGGACTCGCCGAGGATCTCACGCAGGAGTGCCTCCTCGTCCTGGCTCGCCTTGACGTGGTATTCGGCGCAGCCCTCAAGCCTTTCGAGCGAGTCGAGGTACTCGGCTTCGCGCTCGCGGAGGGCCTCGCTGACGGCCTGGTCGTCCGCGGCGGTGTATCCGAACTGCAGGGGCAGGACGGTGCCGTCGGCCATGAGGCTCTCCTGGACGTCCTGGTGGGCGGTCAGGTCGCGGCGTTTGGCGCGGATTTCCTGCTCGACGTCACTGACGACCGCGCACAGCCGGTCCGTTCGCACCAGCCGCAGCGGGGACGGTTCGGCCCCCACTCCTGTGAGGTGGTCGAGGCGGGCGGGGTGGTCGGCGGCGATCACCGAGTACACGTAGACGGTCATGGTCTACTCCCTCTCGCGGCGGGCGCGGCGGGCGGCGGGCCTGCGGCGGCGGGGCACGGCCTCTGCTTCGGGTTCTTCTTCGGGTTCTTCCTCCGGCTCTTCCTCCGGCTCCTCCTCGGGTTCCTCTTCGGCGGCGTTCTTGCCGGTCAGGGATTCGGTGACGGCCTCCACGGCGCCGCTGAGGGCGCCCCTGGACTTGCCCTTGGCGCCGGATTCGATGGTGTCGCCGACGATGTCGGTGAGCTGAGCAGGGGCCTTGCGGCCGGATTCGAGGTCGAGGCGGTTGCAGGCTTCGGCGAACCGCAGGTAGGTGTCGACGCTCGCGACCACTATCCGGGCGTCGATCTTGAGGATTTCGATGCCGACCAGGGAGACCCGGACGAACACGTCGATGACCAGACCGCGGTCGAGGATCAGCTCAAGGACGTCGTAGAGGCTGGTGCCGGTGGCACCTCCGCCCGAGGCTGTGGTTCTGCTGAGGTTGCTTGGGCCCTGCGGCACCATGGTCATGGCGCTGTCCCTTCCCGGGCGGCCCGCCTGGCGACTCTCAGGCCGGCCGGTCGATCATGCCCCGGCTGTAGCGCCGGGTCCGTTCGTAGGAGACGAGTTCTCCTGTCCTGTCGATGGCCACCCTGTAGCTGGCCAGGATGCTGGTGGTGTCGGGAACGCGTTCGAGTTCGAGGACCTCGACCTGGGCTTCCCACCCGTCCTCGGTGGGCTTGAGGGAGGAAACCGACTCGGGTGGGCGGCCCAAGAGCTGAGCGAGCTGCTCAGCCGCGGCTCGCATGGCCGCCGCCGCTCCGCCCACGCCCCGAGAACGGGACGACGAGGTGCGCGGCGCGGCCTTGCGGACGGGCCGTGCGGGCGGTTCCCGGTCGCTCTCGTCGTTATCGCGGCGCCGACGGCGGCCCGGCTCTGCTGGTGCCATGGCACCACTCCCCTTCACGGGCGGTCCGTAGGGCCTGCCCGCTCCCATGGTGGTGTACCCACAAACTCGTGCATGTCTTTTTATTTCTACAGCATTCGAGGCATAACGGACGCAGAGATGAGCAGGCGCTCCGGTGACCCGTGCGAGCGGTGTGTGCCGTCACCCCCAGCGTGCTTTCACGGCAGTCGCGACGAACGACGCACAGGCAGTGACGGCCGTGCGCACCACGGTGAAGGGAAAGGCTCATGGATGACACCACCAAGATCGCCTTGGCGGCCGCAGTCGCCGGCGGCTACATACTCGGGCGGGCCAAGAAGGGACGCCTGGCCTTCAGCCTCGCCACCTATGCCGCGGGGCGCCGCTTCGGCCTCGACCCCAAAGAACTCGCCACCCAGGGTCTGAAGAAGCTGAGCGAGATGCCGCAGTTCGCGGAAATCGGCGACCAGGTCAAAGGCGAGGCCCTTGACGCAGGACGCAAGGCGCTGACCGCCACGGCCAACCGCCAGCTGTCCCGGCTCGCCGACACCCTCCACGAACGCACCCTCGAACTCGGCCGCAGCGGCGGAAAGGGCGACGAGGACGAGGAGGGCGAAGAGGACGAGGAGGCGCAGGAGCGCTACGACGACGAGGACTACCCGCCAGAAGAGGACGACGAGGAAGAGTACGAGGAAGAGGGCGAAGAACCGGCGGAAGACGAGTTCGAAGACGAGGGGGAGGAAGCGGCGGAGGAAGAGGAAGAGGAACCAGAGGAGGAAGAATACGAGGAAGACGAAGAAGAGCCCGAACCTGAGCCCGAGCCCGAGCCCGAGCCCGAGCCCGAGCCCCGCCGACGCACCTCCCAACGCCGCTCGACGGCCGAGGGTACGCACGCACCCTCCCGGAGCGCACCAGCCCGCAAGCCCTCCGGCGACAGGCAGGCTCCCGCCAGGAAGACCGCACCGGCCAGGAAGGCCGCACCGGCCAAGAAGGCCGCGCCGGCCAGGAAGCGCACCGAACCCGACAGGGCCGCACCGGCGAAGAAGACCGCGGCACGCAAGACCGCCGCCCGCTCCGAAACCGCCAGGGCACCGGCGAAGAAGACGGCGTCGCGGACACGGCCGGGTGCGGCTCCCGCGGCACCGCGCAAGAGCGCCACGAAGAAGACGGCGGCGAAGAAGGCGCCCCCGGCCAAGAAGACGGCCGCGAGGAAGACAGCCGCGAAGAAGACAGCCCCAGCGAAGAAGACCGCCGCGCCGAAGAAGACCGCCACACGCCCGCCGGCCCGTAAGACCGCCGCGAAGAAGACCGCGGCGAAGTCCACCGGCCGCAAGCCCTCCGCGAGGAGGTGACACCATGGCCACCACACAGCGCGGTGACACCACCCCCTCTTCAGGCCTGGACCGGCTGATGGAGGAACTCGGCGGCTACGTCACGGCCCAGGCGGAACAGCTCGCGGACAAGGCGGTCGACAAGGTCGGCGACGTGACCGACACCCTCCTCGACGTCGCGGAGAACGGCGGGACGCTCCCGGACATCGGCGCCCGCATCCTCAAGGGCGACTCCCCCGTGAAAGCGGCCCTCGGCGGTGTCACGGACAAGCTCAAAGACGTCGGAAGCAACCTCATGGGCGGGGGCAAGGGCAAGGGGCGCAAGAGCGGCTCCAAATCGATGAACATCATCGAGACCATCGACGTCGGCGTCCCGCTGCGCACCGCCTACGACCACTGGACCCAGTACGAGGACTTCAGCAGCTTCACCAAGGGCGTCCGCAGCGTCTCCAAGGGCGACGACACCAGCTCCGACTGGAAGGTGAAGGTGGGTCCCTCGACCCGGAGTTGGAAGGCCACCGTCCAAGAGCAGATCCCCGACGAACGGATCGTGTGGACCTCCGAAGGCGCCAAGGGGAGCACACGCGGCTGCGTGAGCTTCCACGAGCTGGCGCCCGCCCTGACGCGGATCGTCCTGGTAGTCGAGTACTACCCCGCCGGGCTCTTCGAGAAGACCGGCAACCTCTGGCGGGCCCAGGGTCGGCGCATGCGGCTGGACCTGAAGAACTTCAGCCGTTTCGTCACCCTCGGCAACGCCGAGGCAGAGGGATGGCGCGGAGAGATCCAGGACGGCGAGGTCGTCGTCACCCACGAGGAGGCCCTCGAAGCAGAAGAGGCAGAGGAAGAGGATTCCGCGGCCGAGGAGCCGGACGAGGAGACGGAAGAAGACGCCGAGGAAGGTGGTGGGGAGGAGGACGTAGAGGACTATCCCGAGGACGAGGACGAGGACGAGGACTATCCCGAGGACGAGGAGGACGAGGGGGCGGCGTACGGCGAGGAGGAGGCGGCCTACGAAGACGCGGACGAGGAGCAGGATCAGGACGCGGAGGAAGAGGAGGAAGAGGGGGAGGAAGAGGAGCCCCGCCGGGCACGCCGTCGGCGGTGACGCTCAAGGGGCGGTGGCCGTGTCGGACGAGGCACGGCCACCGCCCCCTGCGTCTTCCCGATGGACCTGGGCACGGGAAAGGCCGGCGGCATCACGCCGCCGGCCCCGTCACGCCCGGTCAGTGCTTGAGCGTGTCCTTGGCCTTCTGGACGGTCTGCTTGGCATCGCCCGCGGCCTGCTCGGCTCGGCCCTTCATCTCAAGGCTCTCGTTGCCCACCGCTTTGCCGGTGACCTCCTTGGTCTTCCCCTTGAGCGTCTTGCCGACGTTCTTGGCCTTCTTCCCCGTGGCCATTGCAGCCACCTCCATACCGGAACCGGGAAAATACCCAATAAACCTGACCAGGTCCGTCTACCCACAAAAAGGAGCTTGAAAGGCTGGCGGCCCCACCAGCCCGACCAGGAAGGCACCTGTAGGAACGGCGGCCCGTTTTCGGACCCTTGCGCGTATGGGGACCGTTGGGCGGCCATGGAGCCCTTCGCGGGCGCTATCCGAGGGCGGCGTTCTCGTTGTCCAGCAGGTCCAGCAGCAGTCCCCGGTGGAGGGCGGCGACCGGATCGAGGAGGTCGGGGTGGCGCAGCAAGGGCGCGGCGTCGTGTTCGTGGTCGCCGGGGCGGGTGAGACGGGTGACCTCGCCGGCCTGGCCGCGATCGACGAGGTGGTGGGCGTCGACGGCGAGGGCGGGGGCCGCGAGGAGGCAGGCGGCCCAGCTGACGACGGTTTCGTCCACCCAGGTCCGCCAGTCGGCGTCGGCGTCGCCGCCGTGATCGGAGCCCGTCAGCCAGTCCAGCCGGGCGCTTCCGCCAGGGCCGAGGAGATGCAGCAGCTCTGCGTCGAGCGGGGTCGGGTAGCGCAGGGCCGCGGCAAGGGTGACGGCCTGCCGGGCCTGGGCCTCGGCCAGGGCCCCGCTGAACGCCCCCGGGGCGGGTGGGAAGGCGGTCAGCAGCCAGCGGGTGCCTGCGGCTATGACGGGTGCGAGATCGGCGGACACGGCGGCTTCCTTCGGGGCGTGCTCGCTCTGGCCCTTGCCGGGTCCGCGAGCTGCGGCGCGAAGCTGCGCCGCTCCGCTCGTGGGCGACCAGCGTAGCCGGAAGCGACGGGCGTGCGGCATGACGCACGTCACCGTCCGTCCGTCCCCGGGGCGGCGGGCCGGAACACGGGTGCGGGCCCGCCGCCCCGGGGCGGGGGTTTAGGACTTGCCTCGGCCGGTCACGAAGTCGCGAGTGCGGTCTACGAGACCGACGCCCGGTGCGAGGATCTTGCTGGCGGTGGGGCTGCTCGGTGCGGCGGGGTGCGGGCGGGTGGGCGCCATGGCCTTGGCGCGGCGGATCTTGTCACCGAGACCGTCCAGCTGCTGAGGGGTACAGGCTCTCTGCAGCATCGGGAAGAGGTTGCTCTCCTCGTCCTGGACGTGGGCAGCGACCTCTTCCATGAGCTGTTGGAGGAGCGGGCTGATCTGCGCGTCGTCGGTGCTCATCTTCTCCAGCCGCTTGAGCATCTTCTCGATGCGGCCGTGGTCCTCGATCTCCTTGTCCGCCATGCGCCCGCCGCCTTCGACGTGCTCGCGTACCGCCGGGTAGAGGTACTGCTCCTCGGCGACCGAGTGCCGCACCAGCTCGATGGTGATCTCGTCGATGAGATCGCGTAGCTCCTGCCCGGTGCCGGTCATGGCCTGGAGCCGGGCGAACATCTCCTCCACCTCCCGGTGGTCGGCCATCAGCTCTTCGATCACGTTCCCGCCGTGTCCCATGTCGCCTCCTTCTGTGTCGGGCCGGGCCTGTCCGGCCTGATCCGATGGGTTCCCCGCCGGACCCGGCGGCGCCCGGTTGCACGGGGCGTCTCACTCGCTTGGGGGCTGAGGCAGCCACCTGCTCACCGGCCGATCTGGCGGGGCGGAAGCCGGTGCTTCAGGGTCGGCCGCTCCGGCTGCTCAGCAGCCGCCCGAGCGGCCAGGTCGTGATCAGCCGGTCCGCTCCCAGGCCGATTCGGGCTGCGCGCGCGTAGCCCGTGCTCTGCCAGTGCAGTTGTTCGGGGGCATGGGCGTCGGTGTCCACGGCGAAGAGGCAGCCCGCGGCGGCGGCGTGAACGAGCAGGTCGTCCGGCGGGTCGCGCCGTTCGGGCCGGCAGTTGATCTCCACTGCCGTCCCGGCCTCTGCGCACGCGGCGAAGACGGCCTGGGCGTCGAAGCGGGACTGCGGGCGGCCCCGACCGGTGATGATCCGTCCCGTGCAGTGGCCCAGGACGTCGACGTGCGGATTGCGTACCGCGGCCAGCAGGCGGGCGGTCATCGGTTCGGGTTCCGAGCGGAGCTTGGAGTGCACGGACGCCACGACGATGTCGAGCCGGCCGAGCAGGTCGTCGTCCTGGTCGAGTGAGCCGTCGTCGAGGATGTCGCACTCGATGCCGGTGAGCAGCCGGAAACCGGGGCCCAGCCTGGAATTCACGTCGGCCACGGCCTCCAGCTGGCTCCTGAGCCGCTCCGGACTCAGGCCGTGGGCGATCGTCAGCCGCGGCGAGTGGTCGGTCAGGACGGCCCACTGGTGGCCCAGGGCGCGGGCCGCATCGGCCATGTCCTCGATCGGGCTGCCGCCGTCCGACCACTCGGAGTGCAGGTGGCAGTCTCCTGCGCTCGCGGCTGCGAGGTCCCAGCCGGCGCGGGCGCCCGGGTCGGCTTCGGCCTGCAGGCGGGCCAGGTAGCTCGGCACCCTCCCGGCCGATGCCTGGGAGATCACCTCGGCGGTGACCGGGCCCACCCCGCGCAGCCCTCTGGCCTGCGCGGCATCCACAGGGCCCGCTGGCAGGTCGCGGACCGCGTCGGCCGCGGTGTGGAAGGCCCGCACCCGGTACGGGGAGGCCCCGCGCCATTCGAGGAGGAAGGCGATCCGGCGCAGTGCTTCATCCGGGGTCACGGCAGGGGGGTTCCACCGGTGGCGTTGACGATCTCGCCGGTGATGTAGGAGGCCTGGTCGGAGGCGAGGAATACGTAGGCGGGTGCCATCTCGGCCGGCTGCGCGGGCCGGCCCAGCGGTGACTGCTCGCCGAACTTCGTCGGGTCGGGCATCGTCGCCGGGATCAGCGGGGTCCAGACAGGTCCGGGCGCCACGGCGTTGGCCCGGATACCGCGCTCTGCGAGCATCTGGGCCAGGCTGTGGGTGAAGGAGATGATCGCGGACTTGGTCATGGCGTAGTCCAGGAGGTGCGGGCTGGGCTGGTAGCCCTGCACCGAGGCGGTGTTGATCACCGAGCTGCCGGGCGGCATGTGGGCGAGCGCGGCCTTGGTGAGCCAGAACATGCCGTACAGGTTGGTCTTCATCACCCGGTCGAACTGCTCGGTGGTGATCGCCTCGATCCCGTCCGGCTGGGCCATCTGGTAGGCGGCGTTGTTGACGAGCAGGTCGATGCCGCCCAGCTCGCCCACTGCCTTGTCGACGAGGGCGGTGCACTCGCCTTCGTGCCGGATGTCGCAGGCGACGGCTACCGCGGTGCGGCCTGCGTCGCGGATCAGGCGGGCGCTCTCGTCGGCTTCGTCGGCTTCCTCGGGCAGATGGGTGAAGGCGACGTCGGCGCCCTCCCGTGCGAAGGCCAGGCAGACGGCCCGGCCGATCCCGGAGTCCCCGCCGGTGACCAGCGCCTTGCGGCCGTGCAGCAGGCCGTGGCCCTGGTACGTGTCCTCGCCGTGGTCGGGACGGGGATCCATCGCCTCGGTCGAGCCGGGATGGTCCTGGTCCTGTTCGGGGAACGGGGGGCGGGCGTGGAGTGACACCGGATCCGTGAGGCGGGGCTTTTCGTGAGAGGACATCACGGTCTCCTTCCGGCACGGCCGGCTGGGCGGGGGTCAGGTGGGGGGTGGGTAGGCGGCGGCCTTGAGGCGGCGGGCGAGTGCGCGGTGTTCGCGGCGAGGGTTTTGGTCGTGGCCGCGGTCTTCTCGGGGCTCGACGTCGTGATCGGCGCTCCGGATCATCTTTCCGGTGACGCCGTGCTCGGACAGGGGGGCCATGGTCTGCTCGGCCGGCGACTGCGAGCCGGACCGCTGGGGCGAGGGCGAGAGTGCGCGGACCAGCGCGACAGAGCGCAGCGGCGTGGTTTCGGTAGGGGTGCCCATGTGGTCCGGCTACCCGGATCGTCACCGCCTATCCGGCCCTGTGTGGCGAGACCGGTCAGCGGGGGCCGAGCGGAGGCTGCTGTCCTGGCCGCGCCTACTGGCCGGCGGACCGGGTTCGGCCATCCGGCAGCAGTGGCAGCCGCCTTGAGGCAGGCCCGCTCAGGCGCAGCTGGCCGTTCCTGGCTGCCCGGGCGGCAAGCGCGAGGGAGGGCCGCGTCGCACGGGATTGAAGCACGGCGGGCCGGGCAGGCGCCGACGTAGTCAGCGGGAAGGGAAGCCGACATGGCGGCAGGGAGGAAGACCATGAGCATGGTGAAGGAATCCATCGACATCGACGTTCCTGTGAGCAGCGTCTACAACCAGTGGACGCAATTCGAGGAGTTCCCGCGCTTCATGGAAGGCGTCGAGGACGTGCGTCAGATAGACGAACGGCACTGCCGCTGGAAGACCAAGGTGGCGGGCGTCGAGCGTGAGTTCGATACGGAGATCGTGGACCAGACGCCTGATGAGCGGATCGCGTGGCGGTCCGTGACCGACGACGTGGCCCAGAAGGGGGTCGTCACGTTCCAGCGTCTGGACGAGGCCCACACCAGGGTCAGCCTGGCCCTGGACTTCGAGCCCCAGGGCATGGCGGAGACGGCGGCGGCCGTGCTCGGGGTTCTGGACCAACGGGTCAAGGGTGACCTGAAGCGGTTCAAGGGGTTCATCGAGGAGCGGGGTGTGGAGAGCGGCGGCTGGCGTGGGCGGATCACCCCCGCGGACGCCGGCGGCGCCTCCTCCACCGGGACCGAAATGCCCGGCGCCACCCGGCCGGACGGCCGGCGGTACGGCTGAGGCCGACCCCCGTGTCTCCCCCCGGGGCAGCAGACCGCCCCGGGGGAGAAGGGGACCGCATACCAGCGGATCCTCCCCGCACGAGCGACAGGAAGGACGCGTGATCATGCCGGTACGCATCGGGTACACGATGATGACCGAGCAGGCCGGACCGCTCGAACTGGTCTCCCACGTGGTGGGAGCGGAGCAGGCGGGTTTCGACTTCTCCGTCATCTCCGACCACTCGTTCCCCTGGCTGGAGTCGCAGGGCCACGCCCCCTACGCATGGAGTGTGCTCGGGGCGGCCGCCCAGGCCACCACCCGGATCCCGCTCATGACGTACGTGACCTGCCCGACGTTCCGCTACCACCCCGCGGTCGTCGCGCAGAAGGCCGCGACCATGCAGATCCTGTCCCAGGGCCGCTTCCGTCTGGGACTGGGCTCCGGCGAGAACCTCAACGAGCACATCGTCGGCGCCGGATGGCCCGCCGCGCACGTGCGCCTGGAGATGCTGGAGGAAGCCGTCGGCATCATCCGGCAGATGTTCGGCGGCGGGTACGTGAGCTGCCACGGCGCCCACTACGACGTCGAGAACGCCAAGCTCTGGGACCTCCCTGAGGAACTGCCCCCGATCGGCATCGCCGTCTCCGGGCCCCGCTCGTGCGCACTCGCCGGCCGGCACGGCGACCTGTTGGTCGCGACGGAACCGAAGGCGGAACTCCTGCGGCAGTTCGACGCCCATGGTGGCGCGGGCAAGCCCCGTATCGGACAGCTGCCCGTCAGCTACGACCCCGACCGCGAAGCGGCGGTGGCGCGCGCCCACGACCAGTTCCGCTGGGCGCTGGGCGGCTGGCGGGTCAATGGCGAGCTCCCCGGCCCCGCGGGCTTCGAACAGGCTTCGCAGCACACCCGGCCCGAAGACGTGGCCGAGTCCATTCCGTGCGGTGACGACGTGGACGAGTTCGTCGCGGCGGTACGTCCTTACGCCGAGGCGGGATTCACCGAGGTCGCCCTCGTCCAGATCGGCGGCGACCGGCAGGTGGCCTTCCTGGAATGGGCCGAGGCGAAACTCCTGCCCGCGCTCCGGAACCTGTGAGCGAGCGGAAGCTCCATCACGGACTCACCAGAAGGGCCATCGGCACCCGCCGAGGCCACGCTCGACGGGTGCCACCGGCTGCGACGGCCGCCGGGCGGGGCGGACCCAAGCCGCGCACTTGGCCGTCGGCCGCTCCGGCCCCGCGCTGGGTGCCGGCCCGGCTCCCGGCCGTCGCATGCCCGCCGTCGGGGGCGCGTCACGTGGACCGGGGTACGGGTGTCAGGACGGCGGCCCCGGGCTGCCCGAGCCGTGCCCCCGGGCGGGTTACCGGCCACGCGGGCAAGGGCACGTCTGCACGGCCACAGGGCAAGCCTTCGCGATACTTCCCCCACGACCCACGACCCACGACCCACGACCCCGACCATCGCTTCCGGCAACCGCCGGTGGACGGGTTTTGAACCCACCGCCAGCGGTTAGCCGAGCCTGTGTGCCGGGGCGAACCGCTCCGGGCCCGACGGCCAGCACCAGGGACCAGGAGGACAGAGATGAAGGTTGCCGACTACCTATTGCAGCGGCTGCGGGAGTGGGAGGTCGAGTTCGTCTTCGCCTACCCCGGCGACGGCATCAACGGCCTGCTCGCCGCCTGGGGCCGCGCCGAGGACCAGCCCCGCTTCATCCAGGCCCGGCACGAGGAGATGGCCGCCTTCCAGGCCGTCGGGTACGCCAAATTCTCCGGACGCACCGGGGTCTGCGCTGCCACCTCCGGGCCCGGAGCGATCCACCTGCTCAACGGCCTGTACGACGCCAAGCTCGACCACGTGCCGGTGGTGGCGATCGTCGGGCAGACCGACCGCACCGCGATGGGCGGCTCGTACCAGCAGGAAGTCGACCTCCTTTCGCTCTACAAGGACGTCGCCTCCGAGTTCTGCGAGATGGTCACCGTCCCCGAACAACTGCCCAACGTGCTCGACCGGGCGATGCGCATCGCCGCCGCGCGCCGCACGGTCACCGCGCTGATCGTCCCGGCGGACGTGCAGGAGCTCGACTACGAGCCGCCTGCCCACGCCTTCAAGCACGTCCCCTCCAGCCTCGGCATCCCCCACTACGCCCCCGTCCCCACGGGCGAGGACCTCGCCCGGGCCGCAGAGATCATCAACGCCGGCGAGAAGGTCGCCATGCTGATCGGCCAGGGCGCCCGCCACGCCCGCACCGAGGTCGAGCAGGTCGCGGATCTGCTCGGTGCCGGCGTCGCCAAGGCCCTGCTGGGCAAGGACGCGCTCCCGGACACCCTGCCCTATGTCACCGGCTCGATCGGGCTGCTCGGCACCCGGCCCTCCTACGAGATGATGCGCGACTGCGACACCCTCCTCGTGGTCGGATCCAGCTTCCCCTACAGCAACTTCCTGCCCGACTTCGACCAAGCCCGCGCGGTGCAGATCGACCTCGACCCGTCCATGATCGGGCTGCGCTACCCGTTCGAAGCGAACCTCGTCGGCGACGCCGCCCAGACGCTGCGCCGCCTGCTTCCGCTGCTGGAACGCAAGGCCCACGGCGCATGGCGCAAGACGATCGAAGACAACACCGCCCGGTGGTGGGACGTCATGAAGCGCCGCGCCGAGGTCTCCGCGGAGCCGGTCAACCCGGAGTACGTCGTCCATGCGCTCGACGCTCTGTTGCCCGAGGACGTCATGCTGGCCGCGGACTCCGGCTCAGCGGCGAACTGGTACGCCCGCCACCTGCGGATGCGCGGCACCATGCGCGGCTCGCTCTCGGGCACCCTGGCCACGATGGGCCCCGGGGTGCCGTACGCCATCGGCGCCAAGTTCGCCCACCCCGACCGCCCGGCGATCGCCATCGTCGGCGACGGCGCCATGCAGATGAACGGCCTCGCGGAGCTGATCACCGCCGCGAAGTACTACCGCGAATGGACCGACCCCCGCCTGGTCGTCGCCGTCTTGAACAATCACGACCTGAATCAGGTCACCTGGGAGATGCGCGCCATGCAAGGCGCACCGCAGTTCGAACCCTCCCAGCAGCTACCCGACGTGCGCTATGCCGACATCGCCCGGTCATTCGGCCTGGACGGCGTGCGGGTCGAGCGGCCCGAGGACGTCGGCCCCGCCTGGACCCGGGCGCTGGCTGCGCAGCGTCCGTTCGTCCTCGACTTCCGTACCGACCCCGCGGTGCCACCGATCCCGCCGCACGCCACCTGGGACCAGATCAAGGCCGCCGCCTCCTCCGTCCTGCATGGCGACAGCGACCGCGGCTCCTTCATCCGCCAAGGAGTAAAGGCCAAGGTCCAGGAGTTTCTGCCCGGCAACGGGAACTGACCATGGCCGCGGAAGGCAGGGGCGGGCAAGTGGACCTCGCGGCCCTGGAACGCGCGCTGCGCGCCGAGGTCGACGGCGAGGTCCGCTTCGACGCCGGCAGCCGGGCCGCCTATGCGACCGACGGTTCCAACTACCGACAGGTCCCGCTCGGCGTGGTGGTGCCCCGCACGGTCGAGGCCGGCGCCGCGGCGGTCGCGGTGTGCTCGCGGTTCGCCGCCCCCGTGCTCTCGCGCGGCGGCGGCACCAGCCTGGGCGGGCAGTGCACCAACACCGCGGTGATCATCGACTGGACCAAGTACTGCAACCGACTGCTGTCGGTCGACGCCGAGGCGCGGACCTGCGTGGTGGAGCCGGGCATCGTGCTGGACGAGCTGAACCGCCAACTCGCCTCGCATTCCTTGATGTTCGGGCCCAAGCCGTCCACGCACACCCACTGCGCGCTGGGCGGGATGATCGGAAACAACAGCTGTGGTGCCTCCGCCCAGGCGTACGGCAAGACGGCCGACAACGTCGTGCGCCTGGAGGTGCTCACCTACGACGGCGCCCGCTTCTGGGCCGGCCCGACCAGCGACGACGAGTATGCGCGGGTCGTGGCCGAGGACGGGCCCCAGGCCCGCCTGTACCAGGGGCTGAAGGACATCACCGGGCGCAACCTGGCGGAGATCCGGCGCGGCTATCCGAAGATCCCCCGCCGCGTATCCGGCTACAACCTGGACTCCCTGCTGCCGGAGAACGGCTTCGATGTGGCGAAGGCCCTGGTCGGCAGCGAAGGAACCCTGGTCACCGTCCTGCGCGCCGAACTGAAGCTGGTCGAAGTGCCCGCCGCCGAGGTGCTGCTGGTGCTCGGCTTCGGCGACATCTACCAGGCGGCCGACGCCGTGCCCGAGCTGCTCCAGCACAGCCGGCCCGCCCAGCTGGAGGCGATCGACGGGCGCATGGCCCAGCTGATGCGCGAGGAACACGCCTACCTCGACTCCCTGGAGCAGCTGCCCGAGGGCGACAGCTGGCTGCTGCTCCAGTTCACCGACGACACCGTCCAGCAGGCCGACGCGCAGGCCCGCGAGCTGCTGCGCGCCATCGGCCGCGACGAGGACGACGCGTCGGTGGCGTTCTCCGACGACCCGCCGCGCGAGCACGAGATGCTCAAGGCCCGCGAGGCGGGCCTGGGGGTGACCGCGCGGCCGCCGGACGGCTCCGAAACCTGGGAAGGCTGGGAGGACTCCGCGGTCGCTCCCGAAAGGCTCGGCGACTACCTGCGCGACCTGGAGCGGCTCTTCCACCGCTACGGCTATCAGCAGGCCTCCCTCTACGGGCACTTCGGGCAGGGCTGCGTCCACACCCGCATCCCGTTCGACCTGCGCCAGGGCAAGGGCGTCGAGGCCTTCCGGTCCTTCCTTCACGAGGCCGCCGACCTGGTCGCCTCCTACGGCGGCTCCCTGTCCGGGGAACACGGCGACGGCCAGGCCCGCGGCGAACTGCTGCCCCGCATGTTCGGCCGGCCCCTCGTCGACGCGATGGGCGAGGTCAAGGCCCTGTTCGACCCCAGGAACCGGATGAACCCCGGCAAAGTCGTCCACCCCCACCGGGTCGACGAGAACCTGCGCCTGGGCGCCGACTGGCGGCCCGAGCCGCACCGTGTGATGCACTTCGCGTATCCCGACGACGACGGCGACTTCGGGCAGGCCGTGATGCGATGCGTGGGGATCGGTAACTGCCGCACCCATCAAGGCGGGGTGATGTGCCCTTCCTACCGCGCCACGCTGGAGGAGGAGCACTCCACCCGGGGCCGTGCCCGCCTGCTGTTCGAGATGCTCGGCGGCCACCAGGACTCGCCGATCACCGACGGGTGGCGCTCGACCGAGGTCCGCGACGCCCTCGACCTGTGTCTGGCCTGCAAGGGCTGCACGTCCGACTGCCCGGTCGGCGTGGACATGGCCACCTACAAGGCCGAGTTCCTCGCTCACCACTACGAGGGCCGTTTGCGCCCGGTCGCACACTACGCGATGGGCTGGCTCCCGCTGTGGGCACAGCTCGCGCGCCTCGCTCCGGGTCTGGCCAACGCCGCTCTGCACGCCCCTGGCCTGGGCCGGCTCGGCAAGCTGCTCGGCGGAATCGACCCACGCCGCGAAGCACCCCTGTTCGCCTCCGAGAGCTTCCAGGACGGCTGGCGGCGGGCCGGGCGGGTGCAGCCCGAGCCGGGCGATCCGCGGACCGTGCTGCTGTGGCCGGACACGTTCACCAACCACTTCCACCCCCACATCGCCCAGGCCGCGGTCCGGGTCCTGGAGGACGCCGGCTTCCGGGTCGCGGTCCCCGAGGGGCCGGTGTGCTGCGGCTTGACCTGGATCTCCACCGGCCAACTCGACATCGCACACCGCGTTCTGAAGCGCACCACCAGTGTGCTGCGGCCCTGGCTGGAGGCCGGTACCCCGATCATCGGGCTGGAGCCCTCGTGCGCGGCCGTCTTCCGCGCGGACGCTCCCGAGCTGCTTGCCGGTGACCAGGACGTCGTCCGGATGGCCGCGCAGGTGCGGACCCTCGCCGAACACCTCGTCCACCACGCGCCCGAGGGCTGGCAGCCGCCGCAGGTCAGCCGGGCGGCGACCGTCCAGACGCACTGCCATCAGCACGCCGTGCTCGGCGCCGCCCCGGACCGCGAGCTGATGCGCCGTTCGGGCCTGGACGCGAACGTGTTGGACGAGGGCTGCTGCGGACTGGCCGGCAACTTCGGCTTCGAGCGCGGGCATTACGAGGTGTCGCGGACGATCGCCGAGCAGGGCGTCCTGCCGGCCGTCCGCGACACGGCACCGGAGGCGTTCGTGCTGGCGGACGGCTTCAGCTGTCGCACCCAGATCGACCAGTGCGACACCGGCCGCCAGGCCGTACACCTGGCCGAGGCGCTGGCCATGGCCCTCGACGGCCCCACGCCCGCCGACCGACCCGAGACGGCCGTCGCACGCCCGCGACCCCACCGCGCGGCCGCCCGGCTCCTGACTGCGGCCACCATCGGCGCTCTGACGAGCCTGGCCGCAGGGGCAGTTCTCGCCGTCCGTCACCGTGCGAGGAGGATGCCATGACGTCACCCACCGCTCTGCCACGCTCGCAGCGCAAGCGAGTGCACCACGAGGGCCACGCCTGCGCAGAAGCCCGATGAGCACCCCGTCGACACCGACCATCGACGCCCTGAGGGCGTGGGTCCTCGACTTCTCCACCGACGCCCCGGAGGCAGACGGCACCGCCACCTGGACCAGCACCACCATGGTCCTCGTCCAGGCCCGCTCCGACACCGCCCACGGCTACGGCTGGACCTACGGCGCCCCGGCCTGCGCCAACGTGATCACCGACCTGCTCGCCGAGCACGCCATGGGCCGCAACGCCTTCGACGTGCCCGCCGCCAACGAGGCCATGCACCGGGCGCTGCGCAACGCCGGACGTCCCGGCATCGGAGGCTACGCTCTGTCCGCCGTCGACATCGCCCTGTGGGACCTCAAGGCCCGCCTCCTCGGCCTGCCGCTGGTCGACCTGCTCGGCCGGGCGCGGGACGCCGTGCCGGTCTACGGCAGCGGTGGCTTCACCACCTATGACGACCCACAGCTCCGGACGCAGCTGCGCGGGTGGACCGAGCAGCAGGCCATCCCACGCGTGAAGATCAAGATCGGGGAGGGGTGGGGCACCCGCGAGGACCGTGACCTGGCCCGGATCCGGCAGGCCCGCGAGATCATCGGCCCGGACGCTGAGCTGTACGTGGATGCCAACGGCGCCTACAGCGCCAAGCAGGCGATCCGCCTCGCCCAGCGCTTCGAAGAGCACGACGTGCGCTGGTTCGAGGAACCGGTCTCCTCCGACGACCTCGCCGGCCTGGCCCAGGTCCGCGCCGCCACCACGGCGGACGTCGCGGCGGGCGAGTACGGCTTCACGCTGCCCTACTTCGCCGCCATGGCCCCGACCGTGGACTGCCTGCAGGCGGACGCCACCCGCTGCGGCGGCCTCACCGTGTGGCTGCGTGCCGGCGCTCTTGCGCAGGCCCACGGCCTGGATCTGTCCGGGCACTGCGCCCCGCACGTCCACGCCCACGCCGCCGCGACTCTGCCGAACGTGCGTCACCTGGAGTGGTTCCACGACCACGTCCGCATCGAGAACATGCTCTTCGACGGCACCCTCGACCCGGCCGGCGGCCGGCTGCACCCCGGCCAAGGCGGCACCCCGGGCCTGGGCCTTATGCCACGCCACGACGTCCTCGAACAGCACGCCACCAGCACGGTGTCGGCGGGCAGCACGTAGCCGCCGGCCCTGATGACCGCGGCTGTGCCGAGCCGTGCCCAGACCCCTTGCCCCAGGGGACTGGAGGGAGACCCGAGTGCCGCTGCGCGGGGCCCCACACAGTGCCGGCTCGTGCCCACCACCTGCCACTACAGTGCCACCGACCCGTATGCCGTCGCGATGGTCTTCACGGACGCCGGCAGCCGAACCCCTCGCCCGGTTCCCACCGCCACGCTGCGCCTGTCACCGACGAACAAGGCCCGATGCCCGTCGACGCGGGCCTTGGATCCAGTACACGGCCGGGGAGCCCCGGTTGCACGGCCGGCCACCACTGCTCCGCCGGAGCGGACGCGGCCCGGTGGCCGGCAGGTTTGTCCTGCCTGCCGAGGGGTTAACCGAAGGACATGACACATCACCCACCACATCGCCCGCGCACCGTGGTGGTCACCGGGGCCAGCGGCGGTATCGGCCGGGCGAGTGCTCTCGCCTTCGCCGCCCGCGGTGACCGGCTCGCGCTGATCGCCCGCGGCCGGGCCGGACTCCAGGCCGCAGTGCGGGAGGCCGAGCACGCGGGCGCGGCGAAGGCCATCGCCGTCGAAGCCGACGTAGCCGACCCGGAGGCGATCGAAGCAGCCGCGCAGCGGATCGAGGAAGAGCTCGGGCCGATCGACGTGTGGGTCAACGACGCGTTCGCGTCCGTGTTCGCGCCGTTCACCGAGATCAGCCTGGAGGAGTTCCGGCGGGTCACCGAGGTCTCCTATCTGGGATACGTGTACGCCACCCGCGCGGCGCTTGCCCGGATGCTGCCCCGCGACGCGGGTGTGATCGTGCACGTGGGCTCCGCGATCGCCTACCGCGGCATCCCGCTCCAGAGCGCCTACAGCGGTGCCAAGCACGCCATCCAGGGCTGGCACGAAGCACTGCGCTGCGAACTGCTGGCCTCCGGCACCCGAGTCCGCACGACGATGGTGCAAATGCCCGCGGTCAACACCCCGCAGTTCGACTGGGTCCGTTCCCGGCTCCCAGAGCGGGCGCAGCCGGTGCCTCCGATCTACCAGCCCGAGGTGGCCGCGCGCGCTGTGGTGTTCGCCGCCGACCATCCCGGGCGGCGCGAGTACTGGGTCGGCGCGAGCACGGTGGCCACCCTGTGGGCGAACGCGATCGTGCCCGGGCTGCTGGACCGCTACCTGGCCCGTACCGGATGGGACTCGCAGCAGACCGGTGAGCGCCGCCGTGCCGGCGATCCGGACAACCTCTTCGAGCCGGTCGATGCCGGGGAGGACTTCGGGGCGCACGGGCGTTTCGACAACCAGGCACGCGCCCGCAGCGTCCAGCAGCAGGTCGCGCAGGCCCTCGCAGGCGCGGGTGCGGGGGTCTGGCGGGCGGCCGGGCGGGTGAGATCTGGTCTGGCGCAGGCGCCGGGCGGCATCGCATTCACGTGGCGGGGCAGACGCCTCCCGCCGACGGGAACCCACCCGACGAGAAGCGCGTGATGCCACATGCCACGCGCTTCGAGCCCGAAGCGGGAAACGCCCGTACGAGCACATCGAAGACAGTGCGCTGGAGCGCGGTGATCCTGATGGGCGGGATGCGGCCCCCGTCGCAGCCATGAGGGCCAGGACCGCATCCCGCACTGCGCCCCTACCCAGGGCGGGGTAGGCCACACGGTGGCCGCCATGGCCTCTGTGCCCCTTCCCGTCGTCGTGGCCCTCGACGCGGTCGCCCACATCGACGCGGGTCCCGCCGAGGCAGCCCTGCGCGTGAGGGAACGCTTCGAGGGGTGCTCGTCATCGGCCGACACCGCCACCCCCCGGAGGCGACCAGGCTGTGGACGGGTTCAACGGTGATCGGGAGGGTAGGCGACGGCCACGATACGGATCCGCTGGCGAAAGGCAAACACCCATGTTGATGGCTCACCCGGCCGTGCTCCCCGGCCTCGTCAACCGTTACTGGGCGCTGTCCGTGCTCGACGCCGCAGAAGGCGAATCGCCCGTGCGCACGGAGATCGAGGACGTCGAGCGAGCGCTCTGCGTGGCCACCGGTACGACGGACGTGCACGCCGCCCTCATCGCCACCCGTCACCGCCTGCCCGGCACGGGCGCCCTCGATGACTCCGTGCTCGTCTCCGGCTCATCGGTTCAGCCGTCAGCGGGCGTGGACCGACCGCGGACGGCGCCCATGGCTACAGCTGCCCGGTGAAGGTCACCCGTTCGGATGCGAAGGGATGCCAATCCGCTCGGTGCGGCAGAGGCTGGGCCCATGGCCGCCAAGCTGATCATCTACCCGCCCGACCAGCAGGGCTGGCGCCGTGTCCGCTATGACGGTGTCGCCATCGGAGTGGCACACCGTCCAGCCGATATCCGAGCTTTTCTCGCCGCTGCCGGGATGGAGAACGCAGAGGATGTCGACCTCACCGACCCCGACTTCGTGGAGTGGAGAGGGGCCGGCCCTGAGGCGTGGGAACCGTATCCCTGACCTCATTCCCCGGCCCACGTGGCGACGTCTCGTGGGCGACTCGGGCCGGGACGGGGCGGGACGCATCAGTGATTCCTGCCAGGACGCGTGCGGGGACGCGGTTGCCCGTTGCGCGCCCGGCCGCGGCCGCGGTGCTCCCACGCTGACCGTGGACGGCCGTGCGGCGACCATGGGAGCAGAGCGGTGACCGAGACGGGCCCGATCGTCGTGTTCGCGAACTTCCTCTCCGACCTGGCGGTGGATCTCGCCGAGGGTCAGATCCTGACGCAGTGGGCCCGGCAAGCGCCGCGGAAGGCGTGGCTGCTTCGGCCGGGGGACGTGTTCGTCACTCCTGTACCGCTGAGCCGGGAGTTCCTGCGGTACGTGTACGACCTGACGGGGGTGCCCCCGGAATCGGTGGCGGTCGTCGAGGTGCCGCCCGCCGGCGCCGTCCCGCTGGCGCGGGCGGTGCGCGAGGCCGGCCTCGTCGAGCACGTACGGGCTCTCGCCGGCGACCGGGGCGCGGCGCTGCTGCCGACGGCGTTGGACGCGTCGGCGATCGCGTTCGCCCGGGACGTCGGCATCGCGGTGCACCCGTACCCCACGGTCGAGGCCGCCGAGGCCGCTGTGGATGTGACCATGCTGCTCAACACGAAGGCCGGATTCCGCGAGACGGCCGGACGATTGGGCATGCGGCTGCCGGCGGGGCGGACGTGCCGGCGCCCGGAGGCCGAGGGTGTGGCGCGCGAGCTGCTGCGGGACCACGAGGGTGTCGTGGTGAAGCCCGACCGCTCGGCGGGCGGGCATGGGATGCGCTTCGTGTCCCGGGACGACCTCAGGGGCGGGGCGAGCCTGCTGCTGGATGCGGTCGGTGGGCCCGAGGGCCTATGGGTGGTGGAGGAGTGCCTCGATGTGGCCGAGTCGGTCAGTGTCCAGCTGGAGGTGACCGCCACCGGGGCACGCGCGCTCTTCAGCGGTGCGATGCGCACGGCTCAGGGATCCTTCACGGGATACGCCTCTCCGCTGCCACCGTCCTGCGCGCACGTGGCCGGCGAAATGGAGGAGTGGGGGATGGCCCTGGGCCGTCACCTCGCCGACCACGGCTACAGCGGGCCCTTCGGGCTCGACGGGCTGGTCGACGCGGACGGCATCGCGTACGCGAGTGAGAGCAACATCCGTCGTACGGCCACCACCACCCCCCACGCCATGGTCACCCGGCTGACAGCGGGAAGGGCCCAATCCCACCCGGCCTGGTCGGTGTCGAAGGGTTGGACGCGGAGCCCCATGGACTTCGAAACGGCTCTCTTGCGGCTGCGCGCGTCCCACCTCGCGTTCGACCCGGAGCGCGGCGAGGGCGTGGTTCTCTACGCGGACGCGCCGCCCGACGGCCGTTCCTGGCGGTATGCGGTGATCGCCAGGAGTGCGGGAGACGTGAAGGAGCAGGAAGCCGCGCTGGTCGAGGTCTTCGCATTCGAGGGTGGATGACCGCACGACGTCGTCGGTCCCGACACCCGGGAGGGCGTCGGGACCGACGTCGTCGTGCGGGAAGGCGATCAGGAGGGCCGGCCGTCGAAGGGCGCGCCGGTGCCGTAGTACGTGCCCGCGCCGGTGCCGTAGTACGTGCCCAGCTCTTCCCAATACCCGGCGTCGCCGAGGTGCTTGTCCCGGTGGAACTCGGGGGCGTTCTTGATCTGTTCCTTGGTGCGGTCGACGAAGACCTTCTGGTCCTCAGGGTCGACCCTGACGACGGTGCTCGCCGGCAGCAGGACCTCCTTGCCGAAGATCCATACGCCGGTGTCGACGACCAGGTAGGCATCACCCACCTCATCGGAGTGCTTGTCGACCTTGCCGATGCTGCCGTCCGTCGCCTCGACCTTGTAGCCGGTCAGATCCGTGCCGGCCACGTGGCCCGAGGTCGGCTGGTAACTCCACACATGCTCAGTCACGCGAAGAACAACTCCTCCGGTCAACGGGGGACGGCGGAAGAACGAACTCTCCACCGGTCCTCCCTGTTCCGTACGTCGTGTTCGGCGGTCGTGCTGCATTCCGCCCGGACTTCGCCTTCCCCGCCTTTGCGACTTCACGCACCCCGATCGGCGAACGGGACCGGGGCGGCCGTCGATCCTTGGAGGTGAGCAGGTCCCCTGCTACGTCACGGCGACCGTCCCGGCCATCCTTCGGATGCCCCCGATATGCGCCCTTACCGTTCCGGGTTTGCGAGGGCCTGCCGACCATGACGTGGCGGTGGCCGGCCACCCCCGGAAGGGGCGACCGGCCACCGCCACGCAGTGCCCTGACTGCGCTTCGTCTTACGGCTACCAGCGATACCAGCGGCCACTGCCACCCGCGGGTCGGGCGACGAAACCGATCAGCCACAGGATCAGGACTGCGACAGCCACCCACCAAAGAATCTTCACCGCGAAACCCGCGCCGAAGAGGAGAAGGGCCAGCAGAAGAACGAGAAGCAAGGGAACCATGGTTATCAACCTCCGAAGCACCGTGTGCCCGGCCGCCCCCAGGACATGCACTCGTTTTATTTGCTTCCTATCCCCATGTCGGGGCCGGTGCATCCGGAAAGACCTTTTTACTCCGCTTGGCCCCATTCCCCAAGAAGTGAAGCGTCTTACGGGCAGAACATCCTCCATGGACAGCAATCACGAGATGGATCCGGCACACCAGGTTCCGGACGGCGTCGAAGAAAAGACGGTGCGTGCTCTGGGTGCGCTTTCGAAGGCGCTGGAAACCACGGAGCGGGCCCGCGGCCACCTCTACGGGTTCCACCAGCTGACCGGGACCGCGGACTTCGAGCTCGACGACGCGGTCCGGTTCCTGCGCGAGGCGGGGCACCAGGAGCAGGCCGATCGGGTAGAGCGTGAGATCGTGGGCCGCAATGTCATCCCGGGCCACTGGACGTTCCAGATCATCGAGGCTTACAACTCCACCTACTACCGGCCCTTCGCGGCAGTGGAACGGGACATCGTCGACGAGGTGGCCGGCGGGCGGGACCACCTCCTGGAAGCCCGCCTCAAAACGATTCGCCGCACTCACCACCATCCTGACCACACCGCAACGCCCCCCTCCTGACAGAGGGCCCGCCTCGGCGGGCGCGGGGGAGTGGATGTGCCGCCAGTTGCCTTGGCCGGTCACATGCCCAGCACCCGTCGGGTCTCGGCGGCGATCTGCTGTGTCTCGCCGGTCGCGACCACGAGGACCGGGACACCTCTCCCGGCCCGATCGATGCGTCGGAGGCCGTCCCGCATCACATCTGCCAGTTCGGGGACGAGCAGCCCGCCTCGTACACCGAGAACGGTCAGGGCCGAGCAGATCTCCTCGCGCACCTCGGGTTGCTCTTCGCCGATCTCCCCGGTGAAGACCAGCGCGTCCAGCCGGTCCAGCGAGGCGGCCATCGAGGCGATGCCCCTGCGGCAGCTCAGTGTGAACGTCGCCAGCGCCAACGCGGCCGCGGCATCACCCTCCGCCCGGGCGCGCACCAGGTCCCGGGTGTCTCCCGAAGTGCCGGAGAGGCCGAGCAGACCGGAATGCCGGTGGAGTGCGTCATCCTATGCGTCCGTGCTCAGACCGTGCCGCCGCTGCAGCCACAGCAGCGCGCCGGGGTCGAGGCTGCCGCTGCGCCGGCTCATCACCAGGCCTTCCAGCGGAGTGAGGCCCATGGTGGTGTCCACGCTGCGTCCGTTGCGGACGGCGCAGGCCGAGCAGCCGCCGCCCAAGTGCACGAGCACGACCTGGAGGTCCTCGACGGGGCGGCCCAGAGCCTGCGCCGTCCTCTGCAGTGCCCACGCGTAGGAAAGCCCGTGGAAGCCGTACCGGCGCAGCCCGTATTCGGCTCGCCATCGCTCCGGCACGGCGTACGTGCGCGCCTGTGGCGGCAGATCCTTGTGAAAGACGGTGTCGAAGCAGGCGACATGAGGAACGTCGGGCAGGAGTTCTCGTGCGGCATCGACCACAGGCAGGGCAGGGGTCACGTGCAGCGGCGCGAGATCGGCGACGTCCGCCAGCAGGGCCCGTACGCGTGCGTCGATCAGCGTATGTCCAGTCAGGTGCGGACTTGGTGGTGCCCAGGTCGATGCCTACTGCCTTGGCCATGAGGAACTCCTTCCGCGACGGGCGGCCCCCGTTCGCCTCGGAGTCGCGCCCGGTCTTCCGCACTCGCTCAGGTGACGGCGGGACCGCTCCGCGGGCGGCTGCTCTTCCAAGCCCCGCTGCCGGTGCCGGTGCCGGTCCCGCTGGGCAGCTCGGCCGGCAGCCGCACCGCCTCGTCGGCGACCGCTGCGGCGACGGCGCCGTCGTACCGGACGGGCTGCATGAAGCTCACCGAGGGGAAATCCTTGTATACCCGGTATACAGGGCGGGGGGGCAGTCCCGAAAAGACCGGGTCCAGCCATTTCGGCAGCCCGAAGATCCACCCGATCAGTGCGCCGGGGAAGGCGCCGCTCGCCACGCCGTGCCGTGCAGCGCGGCTCCGTCGTGTCCCATGCGGCCGGTCACTTGCGGGCCTGCCGGTTCATCGGCCAGTCCTTCCACGACCACCGGTGCGCCCGGCGGGCCCTGACAGACCAGAGTGGCAAGAGGACAGCGTGCTCCGCCTGCCCCGAGCAGGTCGGAAATCGGGGGAGTCGGTCGGCCCAAGAGAACAAGGCTCAAATTCGGGTCCCTACCATGCCGAGGCCGGATACCTCGCGATGGACGACGGCCTGTCCCGCGTCCCCGGCCACGACGCGGGAGCGCCGACGGTCGACGACGCACTGATGAGAGAGTTTGGCGAGGCCGACGGCTCCGTATCCCTTCCGGAGCGGTCCTGGACCTGGGCGTTCGGCCTGCGCGGGGTCGGCGGTCTGCTCGGCTACATCCTGGTCTCCTCCCACTCCGAGCCCGACGAACAGGGGCGCTTCCTCCTCTCGACCCTCGTGGGGCTCACGTCGGCGACCCTGTGGCTGACGGCGGCACGCGCCGCGCAGCACGGCAACGCCGGCCAACTGAGCCGACTCCGCACCGAACGCGACACCGCACTGCGGCAGCTGGACACGACGCGCTCCGAGTTCCACCTGCACAAGACCGTGCACGAGACCCTCGCCCGTGTCGCTGCCCGGGGCGGCGGTGAGGACGCCATCACCCAAGCGCTGTACCAGCTCACCGGGCTGTCGGCGCTCATCGAGGACCGGTTCGGAAACCTGAGGTCCTGGGCCGGTCCCGACCGGCCCGACCCCTATCCGGTGCGGTCCTCGACCGACCAGGAAGAGATGTTGCGGCAGGTCGCGCGCGAGGCGGGCCCGGTCAAAGTCAAGGACCGGCTGATCGCCCTGGCCCGGCCACGCGGGGACCTCCTCGGCGTACTCGCCCTTGAGGACCCCGAAGCGAGGGCCGATGAGCACACGGTGTTCGCCTTGGATCACGCCCAGTGGTCGCTCGCCCGGGAACTGGTGCACATGCGCGAACTCACCGAGGTCGAACTGCGGCCGCACCGTCAGCTGATAGACGACCTGCTGGAAGGCACCGAGGAGGCGAGCGCCTGCGCCCGGGCCGAAGCCTACGGCCATGACCTGCAACGTACCCACTGCGTGGTCGTGGTGCACTGGCCGGGCAACGCCGCGAACAGCTCCTTCACCCGCGCCGTCGAGCAAGCGACGGCCACCTCGGCGACCCGTCCGCTGATCACCCGTCGCGGCGACCGGACAGTCCTGCTGACCGAAGCGAGGCCCGACGACGATGCCGTGTACACGGCGCTGGCCCATGAGCTGGGAACGCCCGACGGAGCGATCGGGGTGAGCACCCGCTGCGACTCCCCGGACGGCATTCCCCGCTGCTATCAGGAGGCGCTGCGGGCCCTGGAGGTGCGGCAGAACTCCCGCCAGCGCAGCGGGACGACGTTCTTCGACGACCTCGGGCCGTACCGGATCCTGGGGCCCGGAAACGATCTCCGGGAGCTCGAAGACTTCGTGCGAGAGTGGCTCGGCCAGCTGATCGACTACGACGCACGGCACGACACGGAGTCGGTGGAGACGCTCTCGCGCTACTTCGACTGCGGAGGCAACTACGACGATGCGGCCGCCGCGCTGACGGTCCACCGCAGCACCCTGCGCTACCGGCTGCAGCGCATCCGTGAGATCAGCGACCGCGACCTGGCGGATGTGGACACCCGGCTCAATCTGCAGGTGGCAACGCGCGTCTGGAAGATCATCCTGGGCGGGGCGGCGCTGACGCGGACACCCGCCGCCCAGCGGATGCTCGCCGACGGAGTCAGCTTGGTCTGGTTCACTACCGGCTCCTGACCGTCGTTGCCGGGTGCCGTCCCGTTCAGTCTGCTCCGGTCCGTCCGGGTCACGGGTGGGGATACTCCTGGTCCTTCTCGTCGCGCGCATGCTCGTCCGGGGTCTGCCAGGAGTCCCGGCGGCGCTGTGCGACGGGGTTCTGATTGGCGGGCGGTGCCTCCCGGCGCCTGCGCCTGCTCCCGTACCAAAATGCACCGATCAGGAGGACGACGAGGACCACTCCGGCGAACATGAGGAAGAGCGAGGCCTGGCCCTCGGCCGCGAGCGTTTCGATAGCAGTCATGTGCGGCCCCTACCCGCGATTCACTGACCTACCAGACGCCGAACGGGTTGATGGCGAAGGTGCGCACGGCGCGGCGGGCCGAAGCGGACGGCGTAGACGGGTCGCCCGTTCTGGCCAATTCTCTGTTTCGACGAGCGATCCGAGGGTGGGCCGGGTACACGGGCGTGGGGTGGCCGGCCGCGTCGCCCGATGCTATGACTCCGGAGGCTGTGGTGGACGGGATCGTGCTGCTCAAGGAAGACCACAAGACGGTCGAGAAGCTTTTCAAGCAGTTCGAGAAGGCCGGTGAAGACGCTCACGTGGAGAAGCGGAAGATTGCCGACAAGGTGATCGACGAGCTGACCACGCACACATGGATCGAGGAGAAGATCTTTTACCCGGCCGCCCGGGAGGCGGCACCCGATACCAAGGACCATGTCCTGGAGAGCATCGAGGAGCACCATGTCGTGTTGTGGATGCTTTCCGAGCTGAAGGATCTGGACGCGGCCGACGAGCGGTTCGACGCCAAGATGAGCGTGCTGATGGAGAACGTCCGCCATCACGTCGAGGAAGAGGAGAAGGAGTGGTTCCCCGAGGTTCGCAAGGCCATGGGCCGCAACCGCCTCACTGAACTCGGCGAACAGATGGAGGCGGCGAAGAACAAGGCTCCGGGCGAGCCCCTCGCCGTCCCGAGCGCCAAGCACTGACCAAGGTGCTTGGCCCTCTCTCCCGAACGTCCGCGCCCCTCGTCGCCGCCCGCGGGCCTGCGGATGGGCGACGAGGGGCGGACCCCTGCGCTCTCGTCGGGCCTCCGGTGATCAGGGCGGCCCGGTCCCGGGTAGCTCGTGGCCTTGGTGCTTGGGGGGAGTTCCCGTGCTTGAGACAGGGACCCGTTTCCTCTCGCACACCCCGCTTTGATGTCGTAACCGGCCCCCCCGCTCATCCGCTCTGGCTCATTCAGGCAGAGTGTCGCCCTCAGCCACTGAGCGCCCGTTCCAGTTGCTGCTTGTTCATGTGGGAGCGGCCTTCGATGCCCTGCGCTTTCGCTTCCTGGCGCAGTTCCTGCAGGGTGTGGGGGGAGGATCCGCCCGTGCTGCGGCTGGCTCGCCTGGAGGCGGACGCGTGGCGACTGCTCCCGTTGGGGTGGAGGACGACCTTGGTCCAGCCGTCGTCGCGGTTGTCGAAGTGCTCGTACGCCGATGAGGCCTCGTCCAGGCTGAGCTCGTGGGAGACGAGGAAGCTCGGCTCGGCCCTGCCGCCGGCGATCAGGTCGCGCAGGGCCCGGTTGTAGCGCTTGACGGGCGCCTGGCCGGTGCCGATCCGCAGGCCCTTGAACCACAGCATGCCGAAGTCCAGCGGTACCTTTCCCTGGGCCTCCAGCTCGCCCTGGGCCTCGGCGCCTCCCGGGTCCTCGGGCAGGAACACGCCGACCACGCCTATGCCACCGGTGAACCGGACCGAGTCGATGAGCCCGTTCATCGTCAAGGCCGCGTCTTCCTGCCCCTGGGGGTCGTGGGCCTGGTAGCCGACGCATTCGCAGCCGTTGTCCGCACCCAGGCCGAGGGTGGCTTCCTTGACGACTTCGGACGGATCCTGTTCGGCGGTGTTGATCGGGATGGCGCCGATCTCCTCGGCGAGACGGAGCCGATCGGGCTGGTGGTCGGCGACCCAGACGCGGCCCGCGCCCTTGAGGATCGCGGAGTAGGCGGCCATGAGCCCGACAGGGCCTGCGCCGTAGACGATGGTCTGGTCGCCGGGCTTGACGCCCGCCATCTCGGTGGCGTGGTAGCCGGTGGGGAAGATGTCGGCCAGCATCACATAGTCGAGCTGCCGCTCGGCGGCGTCCTCACCCAGGCGCAGGGCGTTGAAGTCGCCGTACGGGACGCGCAGGAGTTCCGCCTGGCCACCCTGGTACGGGCCCATCTCGGCGAAGCCGTACGCGGCGCCGGCCATGTCCGGCTTCGGCTGCATCGTGAGGCAGTAGTTGGTCAGGCCTTGCTCGCACTGCTTGCAGAAGCCGCAGGCGATGTTGAAGGGCAGGACCACCCAGTCGTCTACTTTGACCTTGCTGACGGCCTTGCCCACCTCGACGACCTGCCCGAGGTTCTCGTGGCCCAGCGTGCGGCCCGTTTCGAATGACGTCCGGCCCTCGTACATGTGCAGGTCGGAGCCACAGATGTTCGTGGTGGTGATCTTCACCAGGATGTCGCAGGGGTGCTCGATCTTCGCGTCGGGGACGTCCTTGACGGTCACCGACCGCGGTCCTTCGTACACAGCGGCTTTCATGGTTCGTCCTTGCCGACGCCACGCTTCACCGGACGGTCCACGGCGGGCGGTGGCATCTTCGGGGGTGTTGGCGCGGTCGGCCTCGTAGACGACTCGACCGTGGGCGACGTCCGGCTCTCGACGGCTGACGTCTCTCCCATCCCGTCTACCCCGCTCCTGTTCACCCACCACGCGGGCCACGCCGAATCAGGGATCTCACGTACTGGCGAGGCTCGACCGGCGACCGTTCTGCTCGAAGCCCGCCTCGCGAGCCTCATCCACGAAGTCCGGCACCACGAACGCAGCGCACTGGTCACGCCCTCGCCCGAGCCCAGGCGGAGGGCGGAACCATCAGCGCGGAGCGGGGCGTCGGCCGGCGGCGGCATGGTCGAGGCGGGGTAGGGAAGGTGCGGGGCATCTGACGGTTCGATCCACAGGCGGCGACATGCGAAGCGTAGGCGTGGAAGAAGAGCTGCTGCTCGTGGACGCGGACAGTGGTGCCCCGCTCGCTGTGTCGGGGGCGGTACTGGCGGCCGCGGAGCGCTCGGCCTTGCAGCGCCCCGGCACGAACGGTCGACGGGACCACGAGTTCGAGAAGGAGCTGCACAAGGAGCAACTGGAGTTCGCCACGAAACCGGTCACCGAAATGGGCGAGCTCCAGGAGGAGATCGTCCGCATCCGCCGCGAGGCGGCCCACCACGCGGCGAGTGCCGGAGCCGTGGTCGCGGCGGTCGCGACATCCCCGCTGCCCGTCACGCCGTCGTTGAACGTCGGGCGGCGCTACCAGTGGCTCGGCGAGCAGTTCGGACTGACCGCGCAGGAGCAGCTGACCTGCGGATGCCACGTCCACGTGTCGGTCGCGTCGGACGAGGAAGGCGTCGCGGTCTTGGACCGCATCAGGCCCTGGCTGGCCATCCTGACGGCGATGAGCGCGAATTCGCCCTTCTGGCAGGGCGAAGACAGCGGGTACGGAAGCTACCGCAGCCGAGTGTGGAACCGTTGGCCGTCCGCCGGCCCGGTGGACATCTTCGGCTCCGCCGACCGCTACCACGAGCAGGTCCGCACGATGATCGACACCGGAGTTCTGCGCGACGAGGGCATGATCTACTTCGACGCCCGCCTGTCCGCGACCTACCCCACCGTGGAGGTGCGGGTCGCCGACGTCTGCCTGGACGCCTCCACGCCGGTCCTGCTCGCAGCCCTCATCCGCGGCCTCGTCGAGACGGCGGCCCGCGCCTGGCAGGAGGGGCGGCCTCCGGCCAGGATCGGTACGAGCCTGCTGCGCCTGGCCTCCTGGCGGGCCGGCCGGTCAGGCCTGGACGGACCCCTGCTCCATCCCGAGAGCATGCGGGAGACGTCTGCCGAGGACGCGGTCGAGGCCCTCTACCAGCACGTGCGCGAAGTGTTGAAGGACCACGGCGATGACGAGCGGGTCCGGGAAGGCATCGCCCACCTGCACGAACGGGGGAACGGCGCCCGCGCGCAGCGCCGGCTGCACGCCGACGGGCAGGAGCTCGCATCCGTCGTCACTCGGTGTGCGGAGATGACGGTCAAACCGTGAGGCGCCGGGGCGGCTCGGGCAGGTCCCGTGGCCGCGGCCGGTGTGATGTGGATGCCGAACTGGGCAGACGCGGGGGATACCGACGTGAAGGTGAAGAGCGATGAACGGAGTGCGCGATGACCGAACCCAAGGAGCACAACCCGGCGCCCACCCCTCCCTCGCAGGCTCCCGGCGAAAGCGGTGACCCGGAGGCCCGCGAGGAGGCGGAGGAAGCCGTGCTTCCCGACACGCACGAAGGCGAGGCCGACGGCGACGCATCGGCTCCGAGCAGCGATGCGCAGGGCCGAACCGCCGAGAACGCCAAGACTGCCGGCCGGGACACCTGACCGCGGGCCGTACCACGGGTGGGCCGAAGCGGCTGGGTGAACGCCCCGGGAGTCACCCGGCGCTGCGCGTTCAGGGCGGATCCTGCGGATCGACGCCGCTGCCTGCCTGACGAGCAGGACGGCCCTGCCCCCGAGGGGGCGTCACGCAGTCAGTGGCCGAGGGCGTTCTTGAGCTGCTGCTTGGTCATCGTGGAGCGACCCTCGACGCCGCGCTTCTTCGCCTCCTCGTAGAGGTCCTCCTTGGTGCGCTCGGACGAACTGCCGCCGCCACGGGACTTCTCGCCGCCGCGCTGCGAGGCGGACTTGCCCTGGATGGAGCTGCGGCTCGCCGTCTTGCTCTCCCCGGAACGGGCGCGTTCCTTGTTCACGGTGCGGGAGGCCATTTCCTTCGCGCGGTCCTCCGACATGCCGCGCTTCTCACCTGATTCCTTGATGTGCTCGTACTGACGCTCGCGCTTGGGGCTGGAACCTCGAGGCATGGCGGAACCCTTCATCGACGGTGTGATGTCACGGTCATGGTGCGCGTACCCCGGCCACGCCGCATCTCACGCAAATCGGACGAGTGGCTCTCGGCGCGAGGGCGGGCAGTGCCGTTCGTCGCGGCACACGGGGAGGCCGGGTTGCGATCGTCCGACGGGATGCGTGCGGGCGCGATGCCCCGGGGCGTGTGCCAGGCTCGCACCGTGCCCGAAGAGCAGTGGGTCGCGGCACACGGGTACCGGTCGCACCGCCGTATCGGAGGGAGACCTTGTGCAGACGTTCCTTCCGTTTCCGTCGTTCGACGCCTCGGCGGCCGTGCTGGACGTGCGCAGGCTCGGCAAGCAGCGGGTCGAGGCCGTGCAGGTGCGGCGCGGCCTGGTCGTACCGGGCTACGGATGGCGCAGGCACCCGGCGGTGCGGATGTGGGCGGGGTACGAGGAGGCTCTCGTCCGGTACGGGTTGCAGATCTGCGGTGCGTGGACCGCCGGGGGCGCGCCGATACCTGCGCCGCCACGCTGGTCCGAGACTTCGGGGCGTGGCAGCCGGGGCGTGCCGCGCGAACGCAGGAGCGGTTGGCCGCCGACGGGGACCTGCCACCGTGGCTGGGCGCACCGGACTTCCATCGAAGCCACCAGTCCGCCTTGGTGCGCAAGGACCGGGACTTCTACCGGGAGCGCTTCCCGGGGGTACCGGACGACCTGCCGTACGTATGGCCCCGGTCCGACCGGGAGACGGACGGGGCCTCGTGAGCGGCGGTCCCCCTGGGCGAGCTCGGGATCCGCGCAGGGCGCGGCTGACGGCCCCCACATCGTCCGCTCGCCGGTCGCACTCCCGACGCAGTCGGCCCGCCCGGAGCGGGCATGCCGTTTCGCTGCGGCCGGCGAGGACCGCAGTCGCGATCAGGCGTGCCGGTGAGAATGCCGGCTTCCGATTGCCAGGCGGTAGAGGGCCAGGAGTATGACGGAGCCGATGATCGCGGCGATCCAGGTGGAGAGGTCGAAGAAGCCGTCGATGGAGTCGACACCGAAGATGACCTTGCCGAGCCAGCCGCCGAGCAGGCCTCCCGCGATGCCGATGAGTATGGTGATGATGATGCCGCCCGGGTCCTTGCCCGGCATGATCGCCTTGGCGATGAGGCCGGCAAACAGACCGATGAGAATCCACGCGATGATGCCCACGATGCGCCTCCTGCTTCGTGAAGTAAGGCCAGGGTCGAGTCGCTTCTTCACACGTCTCGCGCTTTCAAACGTGCGCAGCGCGGCGCGGGGGCGTGTGCGGACCTCAGGGGCCGACCCGCTCCCCCCACGGTGCTGGAGCTCGCGAGCCCGTCCCATCGGCCGCACCGCCGTGGATGATGGAGACTGGAATCAGCGGACGGATCGGACCTCGCGAGCCCGGGCCCACGGCGGTCCGCCGCCGACAGGCGGTCACAGGCTGGATGGACGGGACGAGAGGCGGCGGCTTCCATGCCTCGCACAGCGCTCATCGTGATCGACATGCTCAACACCTACGCACACGAGGACGCCGAAGCCCTGGTGCCGTCCGTTCGTGAGGCGCTCCCCGGGGTCACGGCACTGTTGAAGCACGCCCGGGCCAGCGACTCGCCCGTCATCTACGTGAACGACAATTTCGGGGAGTGGCGTTCGCACCACGGGGAGATCCTGCGGGCTGCCCTCGACGGCCGCCACAGCGATCTGGTGGAGCCGGTGGCACCCGACGAGCACTCGCTCTTCGTCGTCAAGGCGCGGCACTCGATCTTCTACGAAACCCCTCTGGCCTACCTGTTGGGCCAACTGGGGGCCGAGCGCCTGGTCCTGTGCGGGCAGGTGACCGAACAGTGCGTGATGTACTCGGCTCTGGATGCCCACATCCGCCACTTCGACGTCGTCGTAGCGGCCGACGCGGTCGCCCACATCGACGCCGACCTGGCCGCAGCGGCCCTGCGGATGATGCGGTGCAACATGTCCGCAGACATCTGCGCGGTGGACGACGTCACCTTCGATGCCCGGCGTGTGGAGTGAGCCCGGCCGGTGAAGACGTCGCTCGCCGGTGAACACCACCGAAGCGGTCGGGCCCGCCTCCGTGCGTCCCCCGACCGCTCTGGCCTGCCTGTTCCTCGGAGCCGTGGAGGAGGAGAGTGGGGGTGAAGGCACCTGCGCATCGGCATCGGCAGGGTGCCGGCTCAAGGCGAGGGCCAGAGGACCAGAGGATCAGAGGACCAGAGGACCAAGGGTGCTGCGGTGAACGACCGGGACCGGGACACACAGGGGCGGCGCATGCTGGGAAGCCTGCTGGCCGCGAGCCACCTGATGCCGCTGGAGCTCTTGCCGGCGAAGGCGGCCGAGCATGCGGCCGGGGCCGGCTTCACCCAGGTACTGATCTACGTGGTCGATCTGCAGGGTGACATGCTGCGTCTGCTGACCGGGGAGGGCATGGACGCCGGGCAGGGGGCGGTGGGGGAGGAGACCGAGCTGAAGATCGAGGGCACGGTGGCAGGGCGTGCCTTCCAGTACGGTCAGCTCCTGGCCGGCGGCGAGGCGGGCGGGGCGGGGAGCCACTGGTGGGTGCCACTGCTGGACGGTACCGAACGCCTGGGCGTCCTGCGGATCACCTCCGTCAACGACGATCCGCGGGCCTTGGAGGACATGGAACTGCTGGCCGCCCTGCTCGCCCTGCTCATCGACAGCAAGCGGCGCAGCAGCGACTCGTACGCCCGTCTGACGCGCGTCAAGCCGCTCGACGTCGCGGCGGAGATGCAGTGGCACCTGATGCCGCCGCCCACGTACGCGGACGGCCGCGTGATGATTTCAGCGGCGATGGAGCCCGCCTACACGATCAGCGGGGACGCGTACGACTACGCGATCGCCGGGCACGTGGTGCACCTGTCGCTGTTCGACGCCATGGGGCACGATACGGCCGCCGGGCTGACCGCCAACCTGGCGATGGGTGCCTGCCGCAATGCGCGCCGCCGAGGCGCCGGGCTGGTGGAGACGAGCGAGAGGATCGAGGACGTTCTGATCGAACAGTACGGTCAGTCCCGCTACGTCACCGGCATCCTTGCCGACCTCGATACCCGCACCGGGCTCCTGACGTGGGTCAATCGGGGCCATCACCCCCCGGTGATCATCCGCGGTGGCCGCTGGAGCACCCTGCTGGACTGCCCGCCCGCCCACCCCATGGGCACCGCTCTCGGCCTTCCCGTAATTCTGTGCCGGCACCACTTGGAGCCCGGTGACCGGCTGGTGTTCTACACCGACGGCATCACCGAAGCCCGCCGGGCCGGCAACGAGGAATTCGGCCTGACCCGCTTCACCGACTTCCTCATCCGCCACCATGCCGCCGGCCTGCCCGTCCCCGAAACCCTGCGCCGCCTCATCCACGCCGTTCTCGAACACCACGACGGCCACCTTCAGGACGACGCCACCGTGCTGTTCTGCGAATGGCTCGGTGCCGTCCCGCAGCCGACCCGGCGGGCCGCAGCCCTGGCCGGACTTCCGCCGGCCGATCCTGGCGCAGACGGAGCGACAGTGTAAGGAGCGTCGGTCGGCACTCACCCGCCGTGACCGTGTGGGCCGCGGGGGAATGTTGTGCGGCGACGCCCGTGACGCATGGGACGCCCGTGCCCGGGCAGGCGACGCGTCGGGGGCACCTGGCCACCTGCGACGGCGACGCTTGTGAAGGAGCGAGATCGTGATGATGACTCACCCCGCCTTGCTGGCACGTCTGGTGGAGGAGTACGAGAGGGAGTCGGGGCTCCGGGCCGCAGGTCCCCAGGGACCGCTGCGGCAGCAGATGGAGGACGTGGTCTACACGCTGTGCGTGTCGACCGGGACGCGTGACATCGAAGCCGCGCTGGCCGCGGCGCGGGAGCGGCTGCGTACCGCATGGCCCGGTGAACCGGGTGATGTGGCGACGGCACGGGACTGTCGGACCTTGAACGGTGCGGCGGGATAGTCCACCCGTGCCGTGCCGTACCGGCCCCGGTCGGGCCGGTACGGCGCCGCCCGGTCGGCGGCGGGGTGGGACCGGTTCCTGCTCACTGGCGTCCGGCGGCATCCAGAAGATCAAGAGCTGTGCGTACCTTCGCGCGCCCTCGGGGCTGTCGAAGGCCGGCTCGTGGAGGTCCAGCCAATGGCCCGTCCGCGGTTCGGTGCTGGTCAGGCCCCGGCGATCGGGGCGGCAAGCGTGCTGTCGCCGTGGTCCTGACGAGGGAGGGGACGCGCCCCCCCGCTCGTGCGTGTCAGGCAGGCCGAAGGTCAGGTGTGCAGGCGGCTGTTGATGCCGTCGTGGCTGTCGGCCTGTTCGTCGTCGAACCAGTGGTCGCCGACCGCGAGGTAGCGGAAGGAATGAGCGCCGTTCGCGGGGAGGACGACGGTTGCGGCGCGCGTTCCGTCGCCGCGGGGCGCCAGGGGGTGGGCGGCAGGGTTCCAGTGGTTGAAGTCCCCGACGACGCTGACGGGTCCGCCCGGAGTGTCCTCGGGAAGGATGAAAGTGACCTGGGTACGGCCCTTGAGCCGCTTGCGTTCGAGCACTGAAAGACTCCAGCCACGAAAATTAGGGGGATCCGGCCCGTGCATCCTTGCGCTGCCGCGCGTGTGCACGGCGGTACAGGGCCGTGAGCCGGGCGGAGGTCACCCGGGTGGCCGCGCGCTGCCCACCGCCAGGCCTACGGTCGGTGTCCTGAAGGCGCGGTCCCGGCCCCCTGCCTGCCGGCCCGGGTGCTGCGGCTCTCCTGCGTGGTGGGAGCCGCAGCGGCAGCCGGCGGCCGGGGTCAGCTGTGGTCGTGGCCGTAGTACTCGCCGAGCCGGCCGCGGTAAGCGGCGTCGCCGCGGTGCTTTTCCCTGTCGTATTCGGGTGAGTCCTTGATCTGCTCCTTGGTGAGGTTGATGTGGATCTTCTCGTCGTCCATGTCGACGCGGACGATGGTGCCGGCAGGGATCAGGACGTGCTTGCCGAAGATCCACGGTCCGGTGTCCACGACGATGTACGACGCGTCGACGTCCTCGGTGTGCTCGTCGACCTTGCCGATCTGGCCGTCACTGGATTCGACCTTGAAGCCGATCAGGCGGGTGCCCGGCGTGTAGTTCGAATCGGGGTTGTAGCTCCACATGTCTGCACTCACGGAATGCTCCATTTTGCTGCTGGGACCGGACGGGAAGAGCGCATCATGCCTGCCCGCTCGGACAGCCCTGTGACGGGTCCTACGTCGGCCGCCACACGGCTGTCACCCCAACGGCCGTGCGGGTGCCGTGTCGCGGCCGGCCGAGCGCCACCTCGCCCACCCGCCGACCGCCGAGGCCTTCGAGGCGGCTTTCGCCGAGCACCCCGATGCCCGCGGGGCGCTGGTGACCACGCCCACGCCCTACGGCACCCTGACCGTCGACGAGGCATGGGGCGCCCACCTGCCCTTCCACCCGGACCTGCCAGCCTGGGCCATGGACGCCGGGGTCCGCGAGCGGGGTCCCAGTCGGTGGCGGGGGTCCCATAGGCAGCGCGGCCGGGAACGGTGCCATCGGGGCCCGCACCGGCGGACGCGTCCCCGTGCCCGTAGTGGAACGGCGCGAAGAGTACGCCGGGCCGGATGCCGGACCGACCCGCAGCGCACCGAGTCCGCCCGGCTCGTCGATGCTCTCACCACCCCTGACGAGCCCGTGCGCAGTCCACCGCCGGAGCGGCAACGCCCGCCCGGCCGCCGGCCGTGGGTCCCGCCCTCGACGCGGCCCTGACACCCTGGCGGCGGTCCCGCACGCAGGACCGGACGGCGGCGGAACGCGCCCCACCCGGTCGCCCCGCCACAGGGGTTGGGGCCCGCCCACCAGGATGCGGGCGGCCGGTACCGGATCCGGGCACGTCGTGATCCGTAGCGTGCCGGACGGCACGGGGGCGACGGCCCTTTTCGGCCGTCTTGAGCCGGCGCCGCCCACAGGAGGCAAGCCCGCGCGTTTCGGGGGAAGGCGAGAAGTGTCGATCTACTCGATGCGCCGCCTTCCCACCCGTACGGGAGGGGGCGCACTCCTCCAGGAGGTCCCACCATGCTGATCGTCATCACCCGGACCGGCGGGTTCGCCGGCAGGGAGCGCACAGGGTCTGCCGACACGCACTGCCGACCCGACGGAGCCGAGCTGGAGCGCCTGGCCGAACGCGCGCTGAGCGCCGAAGCGCCGCCGGCGGGGCGCCCCGTGCCCGACGGCTTCGCCTACTCCGTCCACGTCGACGGCAAGGTGATCGAGTTACGCGATCCCGACCTGACCGATGAACAGCGCCGGTTGATCGAGGCGGTGCTCGGCGAAGGGGCCTGACCCCTCCGCGCGCCCTCCGGACGACACCCCGTGCGGGGCCGTTTCCCCGAAGCGGCCCCGCATCGCCGTGTCCCCCACCCGCAAGCCCGGTGAGGCCGTGGGTGAAAAGGACCGGGAACCGGCCCGCATCGAAGGGCGATTCACGGGCATACGCCCCGTCATGGAACCGATTCGGCACATCGAAACGCACTTATCCCTCGCATCCCCCACCGGCGCCCCGCCCGGCCCGGTCTGGCTGCACCTGCTCCTGATCGCGTTCGCGGTCGGCATCCTCATCACGAGCCTCAGGCGACACCACTAGACACATCCGCGCAGGGGCAGTTCTCCGCGCCCGGCGCGATCGCCGATGGGCCGTCGGCCCTGAGGTCGAACCCTCGCCCCCGCGGCGGTGAGTACGCGCCCCGATGCCGCACGGCTCGACAGCTGTTCCACGGGCACCCGCGCGCCGATACATCCAGACGGCCGCCGTTATGTCCCGGTATCCGCCGAATGTGCGGGTAGGACTCCGGCATGCGCACCCACGATCTCGTCATCATCGGAGCCGGCTCCGGCAACGCCGTCATCGACGAGCGTTTCTCCCACCTCGACGTCGCCGTCATCGACCAGGGCCCCTTCGGCGGCACCTGCCTGAACCGGGGATGCATTCCGAGCAAGATGCTCGGGCACGCCGCCGACGTTCACGCCGCCGTCCGCGAGGCCTCCCGATTCGGCGTGGAGACGGGCCCGGCCCGGCTGCGCTGGGCCGACCTGCGGGAGCGGGTCTTCACGCGCCTGGACCGGGAGGCCGCCGAGGGGGAGGACGGACGGCGCCGTTCCGGGGTCACGGTCCACCGAGGGAGGGCCCGCTTCACCGGGGAGCGGACCCTCCACGTCGACACCGACCGAGGCCCCGTTTCCCTCGGGGCCCGCCAGGTCGTCGTCGCCGCGGGCAGCCGCCCGACCGTCCCGCCGCCGGTGTCCGACTCCGGGCTGCCGTACGAGACGTCCGACACCGTCATGCGCCTGGACCGTCCCCCGCACCGGCTGGCCGTGCTCGGCGGGGGCTACGTCGCGGCCGAACTCGCCCACGTCTTCCACGCGGCCGGCAGCCGCGTCACCGTCATCGAGCAGGCGGACACCCTGCTCCCCGCCCAGGACGAGACCGTGGCCCGGGCCTACACCGCCCTGGCCGCCACCCGCCACGACGTACGCACGGGCACCGCGCTCTCCCGTCTCGAAGGCGAGCCGGGACGACTGCGCCTGATCCTGGACGACGGCCCCGACGTCGAGGCGGACACCCTGCTCGTAGCCGTCGGCCGCACCCCCGGCAGCGACCGGATCGACGCGGCCCGCGCCGGCATCGAACTGCACGACGACGGACGGATCGTGGTGGACGACCGGCAGCGGACCAGCGCCCCGGGCGTGTTCGCCCTCGGCGACGTGTGCACGCCCTTCCCCCTCAAACACGTGGCGAACCGGGAGGCGCACGTCGTGGCGCACAACCTCCTGTACCCCGACGACCCGATCCGCATCTCGCACGAGGCCGTCCCGGCGGCGGTGTTCACCCGGCCCCAGATCGCGCAGGTGGGCCGGACCGAACAGGAGTGCCGGGACGACGCGCTGGACTACGCCGTCGCCGTGCGCGAGTTCGCCGACACCGCCTACGGGTGGGCGCTGGAGGACACCACGGGCTTCTGCAAGGTCCTCGCGGACCGCACCACCGGACGCCTCCTCGGCGCCCACGTCCTGGGGCCGCAGGCGGCGACCGTCATCCAGCCTCTGGTCGTGGCGATGAGCCTGGGCGTGAGCGCGCCGACCCTGGCGGGGACGCCCTACTGGATCCACCCCGCCGCCACCGAGGTCGTCTCGAACGCCCTGCTCGGCCTGGACCTCGACCTGAACCTGGATCCCGACCCCGACCTCGACTGAGCGGCTCGTCCCTCCCACCCGCGCCGGAGGGCCGGTCTCGGCGTCGGGCCGCCGGCCCTGGCACGGACGTCGACATCCGTGCGGACCTGCCGTTCGGCGTCGCGCGCCGAGGGGTCGTACACCGAGGGGTCGTACACCGAGGGGACGTCGTCGGGGTCCGCGGGGGCTGCCGTCCGGGTCCCTCGCCCGAGGACCGCGGTCCGAGCGCCGTCGTCGGGGGAGTGCCGGGCAGGGCCTCGGCCGCCGGCCGTTCGAACGGGTCGGAGCCGGGAGGCGTCCGGTTTCCGTGCGGATCCCGGACGGCAGGCCGTCGGTGCCGGTGATCCGGTCGCGCCGTCGGAGGGACGGCGTGTGCGAACCGGACCACTGTCTACGCGTATGGCCCGGTCCCCACCGACCAAACCCTGTTCGAGACATGCCATGACAGAGCCGGCGGACAACCGCCGGCGCCACGGGCCACGCCGACCCCTCGCAGCGGCGCCGCACACGGATGGCCCACCCCGCTGCGGGGACATACGGGTGACGTGCGGCCGACTCCTCGCGACGCCTCCCGAAAGCCGCGCCTGCGACCTGGCGGCCGCCGCCCCGACCACCTCGGCCACCGAACAGCGCGTCGCCGCGAACGAACGCAGCCACCCCGTGTCGGCCCAGCCCATCGGGGCAGGCGGGTGGGGTCCGTGCCGTCTGCATCCACCGAGGAGATATGAACAGCGCCCTTCGCCTGCTGACCGTACTCGGGGGCTCGATCCTGCTCACCGCCGTCGTCGGATGGGCCATCGACGTGCTGCTGCGCCGCGCCGACGCGCGGCACCCCGAAACGCCCCTGTGGAACTCCCTGCGCCGCTGCCGGACCGCCCTGCAGATCGTGCTGCTCGCCGCGCTGCTCAGGGCGGCGTACCGGCAGACGGTGTGGAGGCCCCTCCAGGACCACGAGGAGGCCGTGGGCCGCGCCCTGTCCCTGGCCCTGATCGGCGCGGGAGCCTGGCTCATCGTGGGCATGGCCTCCGCCACCGTCGAATCCGGCTACGCCCGCTACGCGACCGGCACCCGGGACCCGGCCCGGGTCCGCAGGGTCCGCACCCAGGTGACCCTGATCATGCGGGTCGTGACCGCCGTCGTCGGCGTCGTCGCGGTCGCGGCGATGCTCCTGACCTTCCCCAGCTTCCGTGCGCTCGGCACCTCCGTGCTGGCCTCCGCCGGCATCATCGGCATCGTCGCCGGCGTCGCCGCCCAATCGACGCTGGGCAACCTCTTCGCCGGGTTCCAGATCGCCTTCGGCGACATGGTGCGCATCGGGGACACCGTCGTGGTCGCCAATGAATGGGGAGTGGTCGAGGAGATCACCCTGACCTTCCTCGCGGTGCGGACCTGGGACGAGCGCCGCATCACGATGCCCGTCTCCTACTTCACCACCCGCCCCTTCGAGAACTGGTCGCGCGGCGGCGCGCAGATGACCGGCACCGTGTTCCTCCATTGCCACCACAGCGCCCCCGTGGACCTCATACGCGACAAGGTGCACGAGATCCTGGACCACTGCCCGCAGTGGGACGGCCGGGGCTGGGACGTCGCCGTCACCGACACGACGCCCTCCACCATGGTCGTGCGCGCCATCGTCACGGCCAAGGACCCCGACTGCCTGTGGACCGTGCGCTGCGCGGTACGGGAGCAGCTGATCGGCTGGCTCTCGGAGAAGCACCCGCAGGCCCTCCCGCGCCTGGTCCTCGAAGGCGCCGGCGACCGGGAGCGCGCCGGCGGAGGGACCTCTGCCGGAGCACGCCCCCCGTACGGCGGCTGAGCCGCCCGTGATGCGCGCGGCGGGCGCGCGTGTGAGCGTGGAGGCACTCGTCGCGCGGCCGGGCCGCACGTTCCCGACGCACAGTTCCGGACGCGCCGTTCCCCGCCCCCGGCGGACCGGCCGGCGCAGCCGGACCCGACGGTCCGACCCGCACGACCCGGTACGAGAGGAAGAGGACGACCATGGAGAGCCGCCGGGACAATGACACCCCCGTCGCCGAGGTGGGGGTGACGGTGGCGGGCTGCTCGGAGGCGGACGCACGCGCCGTGCTCACCCTGCTCGAAAGCCTCTTCCCCCAGAACCCCGGCACGGATCGCGCCACCGAGGGGGGCCACGGGGCGACCGTCTGGGTCACGACCCTCGACGCGGCCGAGCCGGCGCGGGACCGGCCGGCCGCGGTCGCCCTGTCCGACACCGTCGGGCTCACCCTCCAGGGCGGCCCGCGGGCCGTGGAACGCGTACGGGTCGCCCTCGCCGGGCACTTCGCCGTCGAGGAGGCGGGGAGCGTATCGGGCGATCAGGAGCAGGAGATCGGCCTGCGCCTGCGCTCCGCCTGAGCCGCCGGGCATGGCCGAAACCCGCCCCGTGTACGGGCGGCGACGCCGGGCAGGCGCGCCGCATGACCGTACCCAAGACACCCGTCGTCGTCCTCGACACCGCCGAGCCCGAACGCCTGGCACGGTTCTACGCCGACCTGCTCGGCGCGACCACGCGACCGGCCCCGAACGACGGGGACCTCTTCCTCGTGACGGGGGACACCGGCACCGTACTCGGTGTTCGGCGCGACCCCGACCACCTCCCGCCGAGCTGGCCGCTGCCCGAAGGCTCCCAACAAGCCCACCTGCAGATCCTGGTACGGCCCGAGCACCTCGACGAGACGGAACGCGAGGCCGTGGCGCTCGGCGCCAGGCCCGTGGCCGCGGAGGACGACGGGACCCGGCCCGACAACCGCACCACGCTGCGCCGCTACGCGGATCCGGCGGGCCACGCGTTCGTGGTCTGCGCCGGCTGATCCCGCCCCTTCCGCCACCCGCCCGCGGCGCCGAGCGGGGACACGGGCACGAGCAGGGCCGCGAAGACCCCCGACACGGAGCAGTGGGTCAGGGCGGCCGCCCGGTCGGCCGGGTCGCGCGGCGCGCGGCCGGATCGGGTCTTCCGGGAGGAGCGCGAAGTGCGCACGCCGAGGCCGCGCCCCGACGGGCTCAGCGCCGTACGGGGCTGCCGGCGACCAGCCGGGAGGTACCGATCTCGGCCCACACCACCTTGCCGGGCGCGTGGGCCTCGGTGCCCCAGCGCTCGCAGAGCCGGTCGACGATACGGAGTCCGTGGTTCCCGGGAGCGCCGGGCCGGGCGCCGAACCGGGGGCGGGGCGGCTCGGGGGAGGCGTCGAACACCTCCACGCGCAGCACGTCCCCGCGGCTGAGCGCGAGGTACTGGCAACCTCCGGCGTGCAGGGCCGCGTTGGCCACCAGCTCGGAGACCAGGAGCAGGGCGTCGGCGGAGGTCTCCGTCCCGTCCAGTTCCCAGTCCCTCAGTGCCCGACGGGTGAAATCACGGCCCTTCGCGACCTGGCCGCGCGCTCCGGCCAGGGCCAGGAGCCGCCGTCGTACCGGCGTCGAGGGCGGCCGGGTTCGCTGGTGCGGCGAACCCTCGGCCTGCGATGCGCTGCTCTTGACTGAGTTCACTGTGGTCCGTTCCCACCGTTCGGGTCCCGTCCGGCTTCACCGTCCGGTACGGGGCGTTTTGTACGGTACGTATGCCCCGGGATCGGCCGCGGATGCGCGGCGCAACGGCTTGGGCTGCCGCACCCGGTGCGCCAGGGCCGTCCTCCTGACGCAGCTGCGCGGCGGGGCGCCGGGCGAGGACAAGGCGGCCGCCGCTCCGTCCCCCTCCGGATCCGCCCTGCCCGCCCCCTGGGGCGGCACCTGGACCGGGGTCGGCCCCGGCACCCCCGACGCGGAAGGCGCCCAGTCCGCCGCAGGTGCCCCCAGCGCCCTGACCCGTCGGCCCTGACGAGGGGTCCCCGGGGTTCGGACGACTGACCGGGCACGCCGGCGCATGATCAGGCCCGGACGGGCCAAACGATCCGCATGATGAGAAGGCACGGTTCGACGGCGCGCGGCGCATGGCTCCTGCTGTTCCTGCCGGTCCAGGCCGCTTTGATGGTCGCCCTGGGCCGCTTCGTGACCGGACCGGCCGCGCGGCACTGGCCGCTGTCCGAAGAGGCCGGCGCCGTCCGTGAGTCGGGCGCGCACCGCGACGGGGCGACCACCACGCTCTCGCAGTGGCTCTCGGTGCTCGCCGGGACGGAGGTCGTCATCGGCGTGACCCTGGTCTGCGTGATCGCCCTGCTCGTGCTGCCGCGCGCCGCGCACCGCGTCGAGGCGCTGTTCCTCGCCGTCTCCGTGGCCGCGCAGTCGGCGGTCTTCGTCGTGGTCACGGCGTTCGTGGAGCGACCGCGCCCCGCCGTCCCCCAACTGGACGCGGCCCCACCGACGTCGAGCTTCCCCTCCGGCCACGTCGGCGCCTCCGTCGCCCTGTACGGGGGGCTGGCCGTGATCGCCGCCCTGCGCATGCGCGGGCCCTGGCGCTGGGTCGTGACGACCCTCCTGCTGCTGATCCCCCCGGCCGTCGGGCTCTCCCGCGTCCACCGCGGCATGCACTACCCCAGCGACGTGGCCGCCGGCCTGCTCAACGGTGTGGTGACCCTCGTCATCACGGGCTTCGCGCTGCTGTACGGACGCGCCTCCGCCAAGGGCTCCGGCGCCCGGCCGGACGCGGGGCCGGACGCGCGGTCCGCGAGGCGGTCCGTCCCCCGGCCCGCCCCCCGGCCCGGTACCCCGCCGACGGCGGAGCCCACCCGGCCGTCGGGGGACCGGCCCGAACCGGCACCCGCGACCGGACCCGTCGGCAGGCCCGTCTTCGTCGTGCGCCACCCGCACGGCTGCCCGGACGAACTCGCCGACCGCATCAGGGCCGTCCTGCGCGACCACGGCCACCGGGAGCGGGACCAGCGGTGGATCGCGACCTCGGCCGAACGGCCTTGCGGCGGGCTGGGGCCGCGGATCGCCGCCGAGCGGCCCGCCCTGGTCGTGGTCTGCGGGGGAGACGGCACGGTGCGCGCCTGCGCCGAGGTCCTGGCCGGAACCGGGATCCCGCTCGCCGTCGTGCCGTGCGGCACCGGCAACCTGCTCGCCCGCAACCTCGGCCTCCCCATCGACCCGGCCACCGCCCTCGCCGAGTCCCTGACCGGCGACAGTTTCGGCATCGACGTCGGCCGGACCGGGGGCGACGGCCTCCAGCCGAGCCGGTTCACGGTCATGGCCGGCGTCGGCTTCGACGCGGCGATGGTCCGCGACGCCTCACCGCGGCTCAAGTCGCGGATGGGGTGGGCCGCGTACGTCCTGTCGGCGGTGCGCCACCTGGGCGACCCCTGCGTACCGCTCACCGTGCGCATCGACGGAGGCCGCCCCCTGAGGCGCCGGGCCCGCATGGCCGTCATCGGGAACGTCGGCGCCCTGCAGGGCGGCCTGCCCCTCCTGCCCGGTGCGCGACCGGACAGCGGCCGCCTGGAGGTGGTGCTCTTCGCCCCCCGGGGCCCCTCGGGCTGGCTCGCCGCGGCCGGGCACCTGACGGCCCGTCTCCTCGGCCGCCGCCCGCGACCGCCGGCCCGTACCCGCGACGGGCACAGCGAGGCCGGCGGCGCGCTGGAGTACTTCAGCGCCACCCGGGTCGACATCCGCTGCGCGACGGCGCAGCCGCGTGAACTCGACGGGGACGCGGTGCCCGACGGCACCCGACTGACCGCCGAGATCGAACCGGGCGCCCTGCGCGTCCACCTCCCACGCGCCCCCGGCGCGCCCCACGACCCGCCGCGGGCCGCGGTGACGGCCGACCGGCCCGCGCCGGCGGACCGGTCCCGCTGAAGACGCCGAAGAGGAGGCAGGACACCGATGGGCACCGCACGACGGGTACCGCAACGGCACGACGTCGACGGCGACGAACTGTCCGCCGACGAGGCATGGGCCGCGTTGCGCCGCTACGGCGGCTGGCGCCTGGCCCGCGATTCGTTCATCCGGTTCCGTTACGCCGACGGGTTCAGCCACGCCCGCGCGCTCGCCCTCCAGACGGTCCTGTCGATCGTCCCGCTGGCCATCGCCGCCGTCGGCCTCTCCGGCGTCCTGCACACCGAGGACATCGGCCGCGTCACCGAACTCACCATCCGCAGCCTCACCAGCGGCCCCGGACACGCCGTGGTCGACGACGCGCTCGACGAGAGCCGGCGCCACGCCGGGGACGGCGGCCAGGCGGCGCTGTGGTTGGGGCTGCTGTTCTCCCTCGTCAACGTCACCACCGGCCTGTGCCAGGTGGAACGGGGGGCCAACCGCATATACGGCAACGAACGCGACCGCCCTTTCCTCGCCAAGTACACCCGGGGCCTGGTGATGTCGGCCCTCGCGGGGTTCCCCCTCGGCCTCAGCTTCACCGTCACCGTCCTCGGCACCCACCTGACGGGGGCGCTCGCCGAGGTGTACCGGTTCGACGAGGGCACCGTACGGGCCTGGGAGCTGCTGCGCTGGCCCGTCGGCGTCCTGCTCGCCGTCCTCGCCACCAGCGCGATCTTCCGGCTGTCCCCACGCCGGAGCCAGCCCGGCTACACCTGGCTGGCCTTCGGCGCCGTCGTCCACCTGGTGCTGTGGAACCTGGCGACCTGGGGCCTGAGCCTGTACGTGGGCGCGAGCGGCTCCTTCACCAACGTGTACGGGCCGCTCAGCGCCATCGTGTCCCTGCTCCTGTGGTCCTACCTCACCTCGACCGCGCTCTTCCTCGGCCTCTCCTTCGCCGCCCAACTGGAAGCCGTCCGGGCGGGGGTGAAGGAACCGATCCGGCCCGACCCCGGAGTCTGACCCGACCGACCCCCCGCCCCCCCCGACCTCCACCCGTCCCTCCCCGACCGCACGAGTAAGGGGCTCCACGAAGATGGCACGGCGCACCGCACTTCTCCCACGCCGACCGCTGCGCGGCCTGCTGCCACGGCGCACCGCACTTCTCCCACGCCGACCGCTGCGCGGCCTGCTGCCACGGCACGCCGGACCCGACGCGACGTTCGGCAGGAGACTCGTGCTGACCACCGCCGTCACCGCCGTGGCGTCCGTGCCCTTCGCCCTCGCCCTGGTGCTCGTCGAAGCCCAATGGCCACCCCTGTACCGCCTGGACCGGGCGACGGCCGAACGCCTCCACGCCACCGCCCTCGAACACCCGGGCCGGGTCCGGGCCCTCGAAGTCCTCAGCGACCTCGTCTGGGACCCCGTCACCCTGCGCCTGCTCGTGGCCCTGCTCGTGATCTGGCTCGCGGTGCGCCGCGCCTGGCGGCTCGCCGCCTGGGCCTGCGTCACGGCGGTGGCGGGCGGGCTCATCGGGCTGCTGGTCAAGATCGCGGTGGAACGGGCACGGCCCAGCCTGCCGGACCCCGTCGCTCACGCCCCGGGGTTCTCCTTCCCCTCGGGGCACGCGATGACGGCCACGACCTCCTGCGCCGTCCTGCTGCTGACCCTGCTGCCCCTGGTGCCGCGCGCCTGGCGCCCGCTGCCGTGGGCGCTCGCGCTGCTCACGGTCGTGGGCGTCGGATACACACGGGTCGCGCTCGGCGTCCACTGGGTCAGCGACGTGGTGGGGGGCTGGCTGCTGGGCCTCGCCCTCGTCACGGCGACGACCCTGGTCTTCGAAGCCTGGCGGGCCGACACCGGCCGCCGGCGCACTCCGGTGACCGAAGGCCTGGAACCGGAACTCCCCGCCCCCGACCCCGAAGCACCCCCGGCCGCCACCGCCCGCCGCGCAGCCCCCTGACCACCAGGCCGCCCCGAAGAACTGCGTGCTCAACGTCGATTCAGGACGAGGTGGACGCGTTCGCGCTTCCCGCCTACCGGGGCCGTTCCGGTCGGGTCGTGATGACGACGGACTGCCGCATGTACGTCATCCGGGACCGCTTTCCAGACGGTAGCCGAAGCCGCGCAGGGTGGAGATGCTCGGCGGCTCCGTCGGCGGTACGGCCCGCTCCGCCGCCTGGGCGAGACGGTGGCGGAGCGAGGCGAGAGTGACGTCCAGGGTCTTCGTAGGACCGAACCAGTTCTCGTCCCACACCCACGTCATCAGGTTCTCGCGGGACACGGCGGTCCCGGCGTGCTCGGCCAGCACGGCGAGCAGGTCGAATTCCTTCGGGCGCAGGGTGACCTCTACGCCGCCCAATCGGCAGGTGCGGGCCTGTGTGTCCACGACGAGGTGCCCGATACGGAATGCTGCCTGCTGGTCCTCCTGCCCGGGAGGCAGGCGGCGCAGGTGGGCGCGGAGCCTGGCCAGCAGAACGGACAGGGTGAAGGGTTTGACGAGGTAGTCGTCGGCACCCGCGTCGAGCCCGGCGATGACGTCGATCTCATCGGTACGGGCGGTCAGGATGACGAGCAGCAGGTCGGGATGGCGGCTGCGGAGTTCGCGTGCGATGTCGGTCCCCTCGGCATCGGGGAGGCCGAGGTCGAGCACGACGACGTCCGGCGCTGCGGTCTGGGCCGTTGCAAGGCCCCCGTTGCCGGTGCGGCACCAGGTGGTGGTGTAACCGTGTGCCCGGAGTCCGGTTTCGAGGTGGCGTCCGATGGTGTCGTCGTCCTCGATGACGAGGAGGGAGAGAGAGTGACGACGCTCGTGAGGGGCGGGCATGGCAAGCAGCGTAGGCCTGTGCGTCACAGTTCACGCAGTTCTTCGACGGGTGGGCGGGCAGAACGTCGGGCGGCGTTCAGGGCGGCTGAGGCGAGGGCCGTGACGGTGGCCGCGACGGTGACGGCCAGGTAGGCCCACGGGACGGCGGCGGTGGCCGGCGGTGGGTCGAAGACACCGGTGAGGACCTTGACGAGCATCTGGGAGAGGGCCCAGCCGACGAGGGTGCCGCCCGCGAGTCCTGCGGCGGTCAACGTGGCCGCCTCGGAGAGGACCAGCCCACGGAGCTGGCGGCCGGTGGCGCCGAGGACCGTGGTGATCGCGAAGGTGCGCCGGCGTTCGGCCAGCCCCAGGGCCAGCACGATGCCCCCGCAGGCGGCCGCCAGCAGCACCGCGAAGGCGAGTTCGATCCGGGTGAGACCTGCCAGATCCACAGCGGTGAGGCTGGAGCCGACGGTGGAGCGGGCCTGGGTGATGTCGGTGACCGTGGCGGACGGGCCCAGCTTCTGGCGCAGCGCGGCGGCGACGCCGTGCTGGTGTGCCCCGCCGGTGTCCAGGAGGAACGCTCCGACGGCGTCACTGCCCGTCGTGCGGGCCACGTAGTCGGCGTTGGCGACCAGGAAGCTGTCCTTCGGGGCGGTGGGGAACTCCTTGACGATGCCCGCGTAGTGGAACGGGACGGTGTGCAGGGCCTGAGTGCGGTTGTCCTTGAGGCGCAGATTGACCGTGTCGCCCGGCGCCAGGCGGAAGTCCTTGACGGTTTCCTCACTGACCAGGAGGGCGTCGGGCCGGGCGGCGAGACGGTCCAGCAGGGCGCGGGCGGTGCCGCCCGCGAAGTAGGCGTCCTGGAGGGAGGTGGCGCTCGCGATGGTGGTGGGCCGGACGCCGTACAGGTCCTGGAGGTCTGCTCCCACGTACGCGAAGCGGTGCTGGAGCGGTTCGACCTGCCGGACGCCGGCGACGTGCAGAGCCGAGGCCGCTCCGGGTCCCGTACTGGTGCCGGGCGGCTGGGTGACGGTGACGTCGGCACCGTTGCTCAGGCGGGCGTCGACCTCTGCTTGCTGCCGGTAGGTGGCGTTGAAAACGGAGGTGGAAACGGCGAAGGCCAGGGCGAGGGCCAGGAGGACGGCCGCGTGTGCCAGCGGCCGGCACCTGCGCGACATGCTCGCCGCCGTGGTCGTGGCGAGTGTGCCGGTCAGGGGCCGGGTCAGGCGGGAGAGGAGCGGCTTGCCGTGTGCCAGGGCGAGGTAGGTCAGGCGCCACAGCAGCAGGGCACCGCCCAGCCACAGCAGTGCGGGCCCCAGGAAGGCCCAGTAGGAAACGGAGATGCTCGGCACTCCCTCGGGAGCCAGCACGAGGGCGTACTGGTTGGAAGCGGACGCCTTGAACACCAGGAGGCAGACGGCGAGCAGGACGAAGTCCAGGCCGTAGCGCATCCAGCGAGGTGAACGGGCCCGGCGCACCTCCCGTCGGGCCTGCATGACCGTGCTGGAGCGCAGGTCACGCAGGGCCGGCACGAGAACGGACGCGCCGGCCACGGCCAGGGCCGGCAAGAGTGCGGCGGCGGACCAGGCCAGGGCGGCCCGGGCGCCCACACCGAAGGAGGCGCTGCCGAAGGCGGCCCGGCCGGCGAGTGCGGCGATCCCGATTCCCAGCAGACCGCCGGTGATGCCGACCACTGCGGCCTCGGCCGAGGCCAGGGCTGCCACCCGGCGCGGCGGCAGCCCGCGGGTGCGCAGAAGAGCCTGTTCCTGGCGCCTGCGGTCCGCCCCCGCTCCCGCCACCGCAGCGGTCAACAGGGCGGCGAGCACCGCGCCGGGAACACCGAGGAACAGGAAGAGGACCTGGGCGTAGAGGGCGTCCTTGCGCGCGGCGTCGAGCGCGGCGCCCAGGTTGTCGCCGACGACGACGCCGCCGGAGGTACGGGCCTCCAGGTTGCGGGCGGCGGCGGTGACGGCGGTGTAGGCGGCTGCGGGGTCCGCCGGCAGCGGTGCGTCGCGGGCGACGTGGATCTGGGCGGTGACGGCGGCCGGGTCCGTGGCGGAGACCGGTGCGGTCAGCCGGGTGAAGAGGTCTCGCGGCAGGAGGACCACGTTGTCCGGCGGAGCGGAAGGCTGGGACTGGGGCGGGGCACCCACCTTCTGGAACAGGGAGTCGGCCTGCGGCAGGTCCACGACTCCCGCCACGGTCAGCGGGGCTGGTGCGGCGCCGGGCAGCTGGACGGTGACCGTGTCTCCGGGCGCGGCGTGCAGGTTGGCTGCCGTCTGCTGGGCGAGCAGTACCCCGGCGCCGGTGCCTGCGAGCAGGCGTACGGCGCCGGGGAAGGTACGGCGGTAGCCGTCGGGAAGGCCGAGGACGACGCCCGGCCCGGTCCTCTGGGTGCTGCCCGCAGTGGTGGTCTGCAGTCCGGTGCTGCGGACCAGACCGACGGGTTCACCGGCGCGGACCCCCGGGGTGGCCCGGATCGCCGCGAGGACCGCGTCCGGGTCGGCGCCCGGCTGGATTTCAGCCTGCCAGTCGACGGCCACCGAACGCACCGCGCGGGCCGTCATCGTGGACTTCGAGGCGGTCAGGAAGGAACCCAGAGCCGTGACGAGCGCGACGGTCAGGGCGATGCCCGCGGCAGTGGCGGCGAGGCGTCCCGTCCGGTGACGCAGGAGTCCCCGGACCCAGGCGGCGATCACTGCCCGTCTCCCTGTGGCGAAGGCGGCTGAGAGTCCTGGGGGGTGGGAGGACCCGGCTGCAGGCGACCGTCGTGCATGGACCACTGCTCACGCAGGCGCCGGGCGACGTGGGGATCATGGGTGGTGACGACCAGGCCGGCACCGAGGGCGTCGGCGGTGGCCACCAGCGCGTCGATGACCCGGCTGCCGGTGCCCTGGTCGAGCTGCCCCGTCGGCTCGTCCGCGAGGATCAGCCGGGGGGCCGCCGCCAGTACCCGGGCGACGGCGACCCGCTGCGCCTGGCCACCGGACAGTTCCTCGGGCAGCTTGTCCGCCAGGTGGGCGGCGTCCACGAGGTCCAGGCAGTCCAGGGCGCGCCGTCGGGCCGCAGGCTCCGGTTGCCCGGCGAGGACCAGGGGAAGGGCGGTGTTCTCCGCGACGTCCAGTGCGGGGATGAGGCTGGGGCCTTGAAAGACGACCCCGACGGTCTTCGGGCCTGGCTTCTCCGCCAGACCGGGCCAGGTGACCTCGCCGGTGGTCGGGACTTCGAGGGCGGCCAGCAGGTGGAGCAGGGTGGACTTGCCGGATCCGGACGGCCCGGTGATCGCGATGCGGTCTCCTGCGCGGATCTCGCAGGAGGCGCCGTGGACCGCGACGACAGCGGTGGGGCCAGCGCCGTAGGTTCGGGCCGCTGCCCGGCAGCGCACGAGGACGCCGGCGGTGCTCATGACCGGATCCTTCCGTCGTGCAGGGTGATGACCCGGTCGGCTGTTTTGACGGCCTGCCTGCTGTGGGTGACGAGGAGGACCCCGGCACCGGCCCGGGCACGGTCCTGGATCAGGCCGAGGATCAGTTGCTCGGTCCGGCTGTCGAGTTCCCCGGTGGGCTCGTCGGCGAGCAGGACATCGGGTGCGTTGGCCAGGGCGACGGCCAGGCCCGCGCGGGCCCGCTCGCCTCCGGCCAGCGCGCGGGGCAGGGCCAGTCGCCGGCCGCCCAGCCCCACTTGATCGAGGAGTTCAGCGACGCCGGGTGGCCGCGACGGCGTACGGTCGGACCGGGCCGCCGAGCGGGCCAGGAGGATGTTGGTTCCCAGGTCCAGGTGCGGCAGGAGGTTCCCGGACTGGAGCAGTACACCGATGCGTCGGGCTCGCACGCGTGCCCGTTCGGCTTCCGGGCGGTGGCTGACACGCTCGCCGCCCACGTACACGTAGCCGCCGTCGGGCTCGTCCAGCCCGGCGAGACAGGCCAGCAGGGTGGACTTGCCCGATCCGGACGGACCGATGACGGCGAGCGTTTCTCCGCGCTTCACCTCCAGGCTGACTCCCCGCAGGGCGAGGGTCTCCTCCGCTCCCGAGCGGTAGAACCGGTACAGGTCGCGGGCGGTGAGTACCTCCGCCTCACCGCCGGCCAGGCCCATCACTGCCACCGCAAGGAGTCCGTGACGGTGCGCCACGGATCGACGTCGTCGGCGCCGACCGGCCCGGAAAGGGTGAGCACGGTCTGGTGTCCTGCGTGGAAGAAGGCGTACCGCTCGAAGGAGTCGCGCACCGCCTTGCCCGTCACCGGGTTCACGGGAGCATTCCCCCGGTAGGTGAGGAGGACGGCGTTCCCGGCCGGCCGGGCGACCGTGGTGGTCTTGCCCGCCGCGAAGCCGGGTACCTGACCGCGCAGCTCCGGGACGACGTCCGCGTTCACGCTCTGCACTGTGGCGGGCGCGGCGGCCGTGGCCGTGTGCATGGCGATCCGGTTCAGCTTGTCGGTGAAGGTGACGTCGCCGTTGGCCGCGTCGGTACGTGACCAGCCTTCCGGAACCTTCAGGCTGAAACCGCCCGCGCCGGACCGGTAGGTGACGTAGGCCTGGTTGTCGGGAATGTCGCCGGCCGGGTTGGACTCTGCGGGAGCCGGTGCCGTCGTGGTGACGGCGGCCGGGGGAGCGGGGGCGTGCGTGGAACCGCATCCGGCCAGTGCGGAGCCGACCACTACCAGTGAGATCACGGGCAGGGGAAGAGCATGGGTGAGTCGCATGATCCTCGTGCTCCTTCGCAGGAGGGCGGACTGCTCTGTCCACGACGCTAGGACCGCGCCGGTTAGCGCCCGCACCGTTCACGGTGAGAGGACGGCAAAACCCGCCGTGCCCGAAGCCGTCGGCAGGCGCCCGCCGCCCTCATGATGGGCGCCATGAGAGCACGCGTGGTCCGCGTGGCCCTGGTGGCCGCGACGGTGGCCCTGGTCCTGCTTGCCGTCCCGCTGGCGGTGGCCGTTCGCTACGCATTCTTCGCCGACGAACGCGGGGAGCTGGAACGTGACGCCATGGCAGCCGTCGTCCAGGTGGGCCCCGATTTCTCCGCGGGGGACCCGGTGGAACTCCCGAGCGCCCAGCCCGGAGAGGCACTCGCCCTCTACGACACCGCAGCCAGGCTCCGATCAGGCTCCGGGCCGGCCACCGGAGGAGGTGCGGTGCACCGCGCTCTCGCCGGGAGCGTGGCCCAGAGCCAGTCGGACGGACAACTCGTCGTCGCGGTACCTGTCTCCAGCGGTGAGCGGGTCATCGGGGCGATCCGCGCTTCGACCGGTTCCCGCACGGTGTGGACGCGGGTCTTGTGGGGCTGGGCCGCACTTCTGGCGTTGTGCCTGTTGGCGCTCGGCGCGGCCGTTGTCGTCGCCCGCAAACAGGCGGCCGCCCTTGCCGCGCCCCTGGAGGCCCTGGCACGAACCTCGCTCGCCATCGCCGACGGAGACCTGACCGCGCGGGCGGGACACAGCACGATCGCGGAGATCGACGAAGTGGCCCGCGCCCACAACGCCATGGTCACCCATCTGGCACGGCTCCTCGAACACGAACGGCACTTCACCGCCAACGCCTCGCACCAGCTGCGCACCCCTCTGACCGGATTGCAGCTCGGCCTGGAAGCAGCCCTGGCCGACCCGGAGGCGGACCCTCGTGCCGCGCTCGCCGAGGCGGCCGAACGCTCCCGGCACCTGGATCACACCATCGACGAGGTCCTGCGTCTCGCCAGGGCGGGCATCGGCAGGCTCCCGCTCGTCGCGAACCAGCCGGCGGGGGAGCTGCTGGAAGCAGCCGATCGACGCTGGCACGGCGTGTTCGCCGGCGAAGGCCGCCGCCTGACCACGGTCTGGGAACCAGAGGCAGGCCGACTGCCCGTTCCCGGGCGCACGGTCGACCAGATCCTCGACGTCCTCCTGGACAACGCCCACCATCACGGCCAGGGAACCGTCACGCTGACCCTGCGCGATCTCGGGACCGCTCTCGCGCTGGATGTCGCCGATGAGGGAACAATGCCCCTGGACTCTCGGACGATCTTCGAGCGCGGTATCGGCGACGGTTCGGGCATCGGATTGGCGCTGGCACGACAGCTTGCCGGAGCGGCCGAAGGGCGACTCGCGCTGGCTTCGACCGCTCCGACCCGGTTCACGCTCCTGCTGCCGCTGCACGAAGAGGGGTGACCCGCCGGGGGGAGTCGGGGACGAGCACAGACTCAGCTGCGGATCACCTTTTTCTTTCGGCCCGCGGTGGGTGTGGGGTGTCCGGAGGGGGTGGGGTCGAGGATTTCGCCGGCCCGACCGGAGACAAGGACGACCGCAAGCCCTCGCTCGGTTCGTAGCCGGGCCGGCAGGGTCATCATGAGCCCGCCCACCGGCAGCACGGGATCTCGTCGCGCAGGGCCGGGGTCGAGGCCGGCGGTGGGCTCGTCCTCCGCCGACTCCGCGCACCGTCGAGTACGGCGACCGGTACGTCGCTGTCGTCGTGCCCGGCCAGGTGGTCAGGATGCGTTCAGGTTCCCGATGGCACAGTCGGGCCGCATGACCTACGAAACGTCCGAGAGTCCCACGGTTCCAGGGACAGGTGCCCAGCCAGGTGACCAGCGGCGAACCGGCGAGAGCGTACGGACGCCTGGCAGGCAGATGCTGAACAAGGTTCCCGAGGTGACGATCTGGTTCTGGATCATCAAGATCCTGTGCACCACGGTCGGCGAAAGCTTCGCCGACTGGATCAACATGAACCTCGGTGTCGGCCTGGTCAACACCGCGTTGATCTTCACCGGTGCCCTGGCAGCCGTCCTGGCCTGGCAGCTGAGCGCCGCCCGCTACATCCCGTTCGTGTACTGGCTCACCGTCGTGGTGGTGAGTGTGACCGGCACGCTCTACACCGACATCCTCACCGACAGCCAGGGAGTGCCGCTCGCCCTGAGCAGTACCGCCTTCGCCGGCGTCCTCGCCGTGGTCTTCGGCGTCTGGTACGTGCGAGAGCGGACCCTGTCGGTCCACAGCATCACCACCCGGCCCCGTGAACTCTTCTACTGGCTCGCGGTCCTGGTCACCTTCGCCCTCGGCACCGCCACCGGAGACTGGACCCTGGAGCTGACCGGCTGGACCGCGGGCGTCTCCGTGCTCCTGCCGCTCGGCCTGATCGTCGCGATCATCGTCGGATGGCGCCTCGGCGCCAATGCCGTGCTCTCCTTCTGGCTGGCTTACATCCTCACCCGCCCGCTCGGCGCCAACCTCGGCGACTGGTTCGGATCGCCCGGCGGCGACGGCGGTCTGGGCCTCGGCACCGCACTGACCAGTGTGATCTTCCTGGTCGCCATCCTCGCCACGGTCGTGTACCTCACGCTCAGCCGAAGCGACGTCATCGCGGCCCAGGACCCGACCGGTAGCCCACGGGCGCTGAACCGGGCAACGGCTCGTGAGCGGGGCATGCTCGCGTACTACGCCGTCGTAGCGGTCGCAGCCGCTGCGCTCCTCGTCTGGGCGCACCAACAGCCGCACGCCACCCCGACCGGCGAAGAGGACACGCCCGCGCCGGTGACCAGCCAGATCACCCCGCAGGAGGCGACGTCACCGTTCCCTGCGGCCGAGATCGCGAAGTTCCGCACCATCACGGCCGACACCCTGGCGAAAGTGAACGCGGGTGATCAGCGAGCCGCCACCAGTCGAGTCAAGGACCTGGAGACCGCCTGGGACGACGACCAGTCCACCCTTGAGCCCAAGAGCGAGAAGGCGTGGAACTTCCTCGACGGTCAGATCGATCAGGTACTGAAGGCACTGCGCGCCCCGCACCCAGACAAGGCCGGCGAGGTCAACGCACTCAACACGCTTCTGACCTCGCTCGGCTGACCAGACGACAGATGGCGGACCGCCCCAGCACATCCTCATGTGCCGGGGCGGTCGGCGAGCTGGTGGAGTGTGCCGCGCCCGCGCGCACATGCGCCGGGGTTCCCGTGGCAGGCCAGAGGGGTGTGATCTGGCGCTTTACCGTCCTCTCACCATGGCCGTGCCGGGCGCTAACCAGCCATTGCCTAGCGTCGGAGGGGACCCGTGGTTCCGTTCAGTCTCCCGAAAGGCGCCATGATCATGCGACCCACCCCCGCCCAGACCCGCGCGCACTCCGGAAAGCGGCGAGCCGCCCTCCCCTTCGACACCCCCGGAGTCATCGGGACCGCCTGCCGGGTCGACCAGGCAGGCCGTCGAGAGGCCCTGCCGTGACCACCGCGGACACCCTGCTTCTGCGCTGCCAGGAGGCCGCCCGCACCTACGGCCACGGTCCGGAAGCCGTGGTCGCCGTGAACAGCGCGACCTGCCAGGTCCACGTCGGCGACCGGATAGCCATCACGGGCCCTTCGGGCTCCGGGAAGTCCACCCTGCTGCATCTGATGGCAGACGTCGAACAACCCACGGCCGGCGAGATCACCTGGCCGGGGTTGCCCCGGATACCCGCGCACGGACAGGTCGGAGTCGTGGTCCAGGAACCCGCCCTGGTTCCCGCGCTGAACGTGGCGGAGAACGCCGCGCTGCCCCTGGTACTGGCCGGTGTTCCCCGGGAACGGGCGCACATACGGGCCCTGCACTGCCTCTCCGTGGTGGCCGCCACCGACCTGGCCCACAAAATGCCCACCGAGCTCTCCGGCGGCCAGACCGAGCACGTGGCCATCGCCCGCACCCTGGCCACGTCCCCCCGACTGATCCTGGCGGACGATCCCACCGGCCACCTGGACCGCGCCACCGGCCGACGGGTCATCGACATGCTCCTCGCAGCCGCGGACGAGGCGGGAGCCGCCCTGGTGGTGACCACCCACGACCCGGCCGTCGCCGGAAGACTCCGAAAGCGGTGGGCGATGCACGAAGGGCGGCTGCACCTTTCGCCCCGCCCGCTGCCCCCGGCCAAGGCGGCGGCAAAGCCTTCCGCGCCCGGTTTGCCCGAAGAGGCCGACACCGCCCAGTACGTCGTGCGGAAGCTTCCGGAGGTCACCCTGGCTTTCTGGATCATGAAGATCGCCGCCACCACCCTGGGCGAGACGGCGGGAGACCTGTTCGCGCAGACCCTGCGCCTGGGCTACTTCCTCACCACCATCGCCCTGTTCCTCATGTTCGTGGTGACCCTGCTGGTACAGCTGCGGGCCAAGCACTACAACCCGTTCTTCTACTGGCCCGTCATCGTCTCCACCAGCATGGTCGGCACCACCGTGTCGGACTTCATGAACCGCGACGCCAGCTCCAGGTACTTGGCGAAGGGCGCCACCACGCTGGGATGGGGCCCACAGGGCCTGGGGCTCGGATACCCGGCCGGTGCGGCCATCCTCATCTCGCTGCTCATCGCGATCTTCGTCGCCTGGAACTTCACCGGCCAGACCTTCGTCATCCGCGACATCGTGACCTTCCGCGGCGAGGCACTGTTCTGGTCCGCGATCCTCGTCTCGAACACCCTGGGCACGTCCATGGGCGACTTCCTCTCCGACAGCTCCGGACTCGGCTACGCGGGCAGCGCCCTGCTGATCACCGGGATTCTCCTCGTCCTCGTCACCCTCATCCGCGTGCCCGCCGTCCCCAACGTCGTCCTCTTCTGGATCGCCTTCGTCCTCACCCGCCCCCTGGGTGCCACCGCGGGCGACTTCCTCACCAAGCCCACCGCCAAGGGCGGCCTTGACCTGGGCACCGCCGGCTCCTCGGCCGTGCTCCTGACGATCCTCTTCGCCTTCATGGCCTACGGCCACTTCCGGGCCCGGGCGCGCGGCGGAGAGGCACACGGCGCGTGACCACCGGCGCGCCGCAGGTCACGTGCTCGGCCCTCTTTGCCTGGCAGACAGACTCACGGTCCCGGCCGTGACCTACCCGACGGACTTCTCCGCCCACCGCTCCGGGTGGCACGCGGTATCGACCTGCACCTGGCCGCGCACGAGGTACCAGCCGTGGCGCAGGTACGCGGACCCGTCACCGATCCGCGGTTCCGTCCGCCGCGCGACGGCGAACGGGCAGCGGCTGGCTGCATCGCCCAGGGAACCGTCCATCCCGTGCAGAACCTCGCTCTCTGCGTCGAGTCGGCAGCGATGATCGCCTTGTTCGTCCCGGGCCCGCGCACGTCTCGGAGACGGAGCCGGCGTGCTGGGGCGGAGATCTGGCGCCGGTTCAGCACCGTTGCCATGGTCTGCGTCGGCGCCGTCCTGCTCTCAGGCCTGTGGCTCAGCTCATTACCGGCTCCGCACGGACCGGGGCGGGCAGCGCGAAGGCCGGATCGTCCGGCAGCCTGTTCGACGCGGGAGCGACCATGGCCCTCGCCCCCGCAGTTTCCCTGTATGCCACGGCCAAGGCCTCCGAGGAGAGGTCAGCCGCTGGGCAGGGTGACCACGAAGCGGGCGCCGTCACCGTACGCCGCGTCGTGGGCGACGTCGCCGTCGGCGGAGCGGGCCAGGCGTCGTGCGAGCGACAGTCCCAGACCCGCTCCGGCGTGCCCGTCACCGGGATCGGCCCGCCGCCCGGGCTGGAAGAGCTCGGTGCCGAAGGCCGCGGGGACACCCGGTCCGTCATCGGTGACCTCGATGTGGATGGACGCCCCGTCCAGCCAAGCGGTGACACTGACACGGGAGTGCGCGTAGCGCAGGGCGTTGTCCATCAGAGGGCTGACCGCCCGTTCCACGATCGCCCCCGGCGCTGCTGCCATCAGGTGTTCCGCCGCGGGCGCGACCCGGAGTTCGACCGGCGGCGGTGGGCTGCTCCGGTCGGCCAAGGAGGCCAGGACGGCGTGGACGTCGGCCGGGCCCCGATGGGTCGCGGCCGCTCCTCGGGCTTCGTCCAGGAGGGTGTCGCAGATCGTCCCCATGGACGTTGCCGCGTCGTCGATCACCGCGTGGGCGCTCCGGGTCTCCTCCGGCGAACGGGGGCGGCTGCGCCACCAGTCGAGTTCGGCGACGATCCGGGCGAGGGGATTGCGTAGTTCGTGGGACAGCTCTCGGGTCAGTTGCTGCTCGTGGCGCATACCGGCCCGGATCTTGTCGAGGAGCGTGTCCAGCGACGCCGCGAGTGCGGCGAGTTCGGCGGGGCGCGCCGTGGTGCCGAACCGGTCGTCGCCGTCCTGCGTGCTCCATGCGGCGGCCTGCTCGGTCATGGCCTGAACGGGGCGCAGCGCGCGGCGTACCGCGAGGCGGGTCAGGGCGTAGGTGAGGACGAGCATGGCGGCGCCCAGGGCCAGGGTGGCGTGGAGCACGGTGTCCGCGGAGGTCCGGTAGGGGACAAGGCTGACGGCGGCGACCACCGTGGCGGGGGCCTGTCCAGGGACGGGCAGGGCGCACAGGCGGACCGGGTCGCGGTCGCCGGCGGTGACGCAGTGAGGGCGGCGGCCGGCGGCGAGGGTGTCGGCGATCTGGCTGAGCGGTCCGTCATCGGCTGCGGTGGGAGGGGCCTCGAGCCGCTCCGTGCCTGCGTAGATCCACACGTCGGAGTCCAGGGCGTCGTCGTTGGGGACTTCGACGACGCGGGCCTGTCGGCCGGTGGTGTCCACGGTCGAGGCCACCGCGCCGGCCCGGGTGTGCAGATGGTCGTCCGCCCGCTGGTCCAGCTGGTGGCGCACGATGGCGTTGGAGGCCAGGATCAGGACGGCCATCAGCAGTGCCGCTATGGAGACGGCGATCAGTGAGAGCCGGCTGCGCAGCGTCAGCGGCCGACGCCCGGCGGGGATGTGTGCCGTCATGTGAAGCGGTGTCCGATTCCCCGGCTGGTGGTGATCGTCCGTTCGCTGCCGACGGCGCGGAGCTTGCGGCGCAGGCGGCTCAGGTACTGGTCGAGGGTGTTGTCGCTGACCTGTGCTCCCTCGGGCCAGCCCGCCCGGAGGAGTTCGCGGCGGGAGACAAGAGCACCGGCTGCGGAGAGGAGTACGGCGAGCAGTCGGAACTCGGTCGGTGTGAGGTCGACGGGTCCGCCGGCCGCGGTGCAGGTGAACCGTGCCGGGTCGAGGACGATGTCGCCCTGAGCCGCCGTCGGCGGCGGGCCGGCCCTCCTGATGGCGGCTCGCAGTCTGGCCGCCAGCTCGGTGAGGTGGAAGGGCTTGGCCAGGTAGTCGTCCCCGCCGGCGGAGAAGCCGGAGAGGCGGTCGGTGAGGTGGTGGTGGGCGGTCAGAAAGATCACCGGTGCGCTGAAACCCGAGGCCCGCAGGGCCTGGCAGACGTCCCTGCCGTCGGCGTCGGGCAGGCCGACGTCCAGTACGACGGCGTCGAAGGGGTCACGGGCCAGCCGCATGGCGGCGGCGCCGTCCGGCGCGGGCACCGGGTCGAAGCCCTCTTCACGCAACCCTCTCAGGATCACGTTCCGCAAAGGATGGTCGTCCTCGACCACGAGGATGCGGCGGTTCACCTCACTCCTCCTCTCGGACTGAGGTCGGAGCCGATCGCAGGTAGGCCCGGACAACGAGGGAAACCCACGACGACGGCGAGGCGGAAGCGCCCCTGCCACCAAGGGCCAGCGCGGCGAGAACCAGGGCTGCGGTCATCGCCCTGGTGGTGGCGTGACCTGGGGGGAAGGACCAGCCCGGGGCGGGTGCGGACCGGTCGCCGACCGGCGGGCGGTGCGCCACGGACCAGCGGTGCCGGCTCGCATCGCCCGGCAGGAGGAGGCCCGGGGCTCGGCTCACCCAGAGGGTGAGTGCGGACAGGAGGACGAAGGCGGCCACGGCCAGCCGGCCGGCCCGGCGGGCAGTGGCCGGGCCGGTGGGGCCGGAGATGCGGGGGTGGCTCACGGGGCGGTCAGCAGCGGGCGCAGCCGGCCGTGGCAGAGTCGGTCGGCCAGTACGCCCTGCCTGCGCCGGACTGCTCGTGCACAGAGAACGGCTACCAGGGCGCCGAGCGCGAATCCGGCGAGGACGTCGTGGGGGTAGTGCACGCCGACCCAGACCCGGGAGGCCGCCATCAGCACCGCCGCCCCCAGGGCCACGAGGCCCAGGCGCCGCGAGACGAACAGCAGGGCGACCGCGGCGGCGGACGCGATGGCGGCATGGTTGCTGGGGAACGACCAGTCCCCAGGGGCGGGGCAGGCCTCCAGTACGGCCACGTGCAGGCTCTGGCAGGGCCGGTCCTCGCGGACCACGAGCTTGAGCAGCAGATCGACGCCGAAGCCCGCGAGCGTGATCAGCGGTACGGCCAGCGCGGTGACGGCCGACGGTGATCCAGTGCGGCGGGCCCGCCACCACGCCACCAGCATCAGCACGGCGAACAGCGCCAGACCATAGAGGGACCAGGCGGAAATGACGTCGTCGAGCCAGCCCGGGGTCCGGTGGGCGAGGTCGGTGACGTCGGTGTAGGCGTTGCCGTCGACGCCGGATCCGTCGTAGCCGCGGGTCATTGTGCCGTTCCGTTCCGCTGCTTGCCGCTCCGCTGGGAGCGGAGGAGTTCGATCGCCACGGGCAGCAGTGAGACCGCGACGACCAGGCCCACGATCGGCAGGAGGTACGTGTCGACGCTGGGGATCGACGAACCGAGGGCGTAGCCGGCCAGGACCAGCCCCACCGTCCACAGCAGGCCGCCCGCGACCTGCCAGAAGGTGAAGACACGGGCCGGAATGTTCAAGACCCCCGCGAGGGGATTCAGGACCGTGCGGACCACCGGTACGAACCGGGCCAGCACGATCGCCTTGGCGTGCCCGTACTTCGCCAGGAGCTCCTCAGCCCGTGCGGCACCCTCGTGGAGCTTCTTGGAGCTGCTGCGGGCCAGCAGGGCGGGGCCCGCCCTGCGGCCGATGAGGTAACCGCACTGGGCGCCGGCCAGAGCGCCGACCACGGAGGCGGCCAACACCGCCGGCAGGGACAGGGCCACGCTCTTGTCAGCCGCGCCGGCGCAGAGCAGACCTGCGGTGAACAGGAGCGAGTCGCCGGGCAGGAAGAAGCCGACCAGGAGCCCGGTCTCGGCGAACATCACCACCGCGATCCCGATCACGCCGAACGTCGCGAGCAGCGAATGGGCATCGAGGAGGTTCACCGCGAGCGCGGCGGAAGCGGGCGTGGCCATGGACGGGATCGGCCTCTCTTACTGGTTCGGACAAAGGGGGGATAGCCCGGAGGACCCCTCAGTGACTACAGGCAAGTAGACAGTCTGCTGAACTGTAGACGATGGAGTGGGTGACGACGATCGACTCCGCCCTGCGAGCTGGCGCAGCCTGCAGGTCGGGCCCGCCCGGGTGGCACCGGGCGGCCGGCTTTGCACCGCACCCACCAGGAGTGGGAGGAGCAGCCCCGAACGGGTGGGACGGCGCGCGGCCGAGGGTTGACGCGCATCCGCTCCGGCCGCGCCGACGGGCGAGGGCGGCAACCATCGGCCCGCGGCGTGGCTGCCCGGCTGCGCAGACGAGTGCGGCGCGCCGTTCGCCTATCGTGCGCTCGCCCGTCGTTCCTGGACCATTGCGTACGCCATCAGCCCGAAGAGCACGGCGAGGAGTACCGCGGAGGAGCCCGCCGTGCCGAGGTCCAGGCCACCCTTGGCCGTCGGCTTGGTGAGGAAGTCGCCCGCCGTGGCGCCCAGCGGGCGGGTCAGGACGAACGCGATCCAGAACAGGAGCACGTTCGGCACGGTTGGCACCTTCATCAGCGCCGCGAGCACGGCGATCGCGCCGGTCACGAGGACGGCGCCGCCGGCGTAGCCGAGTCCCGAGCTGTCGGAAAGGAAGTCGCCCAGGGAGGTGCCCAGGGTGTTGGAGACGAGGATCGCCGCCCAGAAAAGCGCTTCGCCCTTGAGGGTGACGATGTCGCGGATCTGGAACGTCATCCCGCTCCGCTTCCAGGCGATGAAGATCCCCAGGAGGATCGAGATCAGGATCGCCGCTCCGGCGGGGTAGCCCAGGCCGAGGCCCTGCGGACCCCAGCCGAGCTTCTCCGCGCCGCTCGCGAGGTACTTCGAGCTGGCATCGCGATTCGCGAAGTCGGACATCGTGGTGCCCGCCGTGCTCGTCGACAGGATGACTGTCCAGTAGAAGAACGGGTTGTAGCTGCTGGACCGGAGCTGGACCACCAGCGTCACCACGAAGATCAGGAACAGCGCGTTCGTGGTGAGGAAGTAGCCGAGCTTCAGGGTCTGCGCGAAGAGGTCGCCCGCGGTCTCGCCGAGGGTGGTGGCGGCGATCTTCATGATCCAGAAGGCTGGCGTCACCTCGGGCAGCTTCTTCATCACCGACTTGGTCGTACTCGGCGTGCCCGGCACGCCGGGGTCGGTGAGGACCTCCGAGTTCTGCAACCCAACGTCTCCTGTCGATCGAACGACATGGGGCCCATCCTGAAAGCCGGACGGGTGGCATGTGAATGACTCTGCCGCCAGGGGGGCAACGTCTCCGACCGTGGCACGTTGAGCCTGAACGCATCCTGAACGCGACGGGACCTCCCGGGCTGCCCCAGCGACCTGGCCAACGCCGGGTTGGTCCCTCTCGCAGGCCTCGCCGGAGTCCTGCGCGAAGTGGAGGTGGGCGATGAGGACTACGCGGGGGCGCAGGAGCGGGACGCCGGCGCGTCCGGCCATCAGGCGTTTCTGCAGCTTGAGATCGGTGACGGCCCTCGTTGACCCCGGAGTTGTATGCGGTGGCTATTCCCTGGGCGACGGCGTGCCGGTGCGGCCCACGTTTCACTTGTACGCCGACAGCGGGTCAGCCCGCCCCTGAATCCGCCCTCCAGCCGAGACAGGACCAGGACCCGGGTCCCGGGCCGGTAGACGAGCAGGCCCATGGCCCCATGCGGCTTCTCATCCCACGCTCGGACGATCTCCGCGAAATCCGATGATTCGCTGTAAGGGCACTGTCCGAGATCGATCCGAACGGAAGTCCCCGTGATTCGTGCTCGGACCGGATTCTCCACGAGACATCCATGGAGATCCTCCCTCTGGGTGCTGCTGGGAATCGGACGGGTGTCGGTGGGCCAGGCGCTGATGAACCGGGTCACCGGAAGGGGCCTGCGGCTGCCTCAGCGGGCGGCCATGGGATCGCGAGCATTGAATTTCTCAAGGATTCACACACAAGTTGATCGAAGGGCAAGAACGCATGGCTATGCACACGAAGACCATCAGTCGCCGGTGGCTGATGGCGACGGTGGCGATTGCGGCGGGGGCGGCCCTTACCCCGGTGGTGGTCCATGCGGCCACCGTCAACGAGGTCCCCACGGCCGGTGGGAAGCAGAACCCGATACGCGGACTGGAGCAGGCGGCCCACCCGCTGCGGGCGACCGAGCCCGGCGGAAACACGGCCGACCTGCGAGCCCTGTCCGGGATGATCGGTGACACCAAGGTGGTCGGCCTCGGCGAGGCCACCCACGGCTCCCACGAGTTCTTCACCATGAAAGAGCGGGTCTTTCGCCACCTCGTCGAAGAGAAGGGCTTCACCACCTTCGCCCTGGAGCTGAGCTGGTCCGCGGGACTCCAGATCGACGACTACCTCCAGACCGGTAAGGGCGATGCCCGCAAGATCGCCGCACAGACGCTGGCCAACTCTCCCTGGGAACGCGAGGAATTCGTAAGTCTCATCGAGTGGATGCGCGACTACAACAGCAACCACCCCGACCGCCCCGTGCACTTCATGGGAGACGACATCGGCGCCCCCTCGTTGAACGACGCGTTCTTCGCACGCGTGACCGGCTACGTGGAGAAGAACCACCCCGAGGCGCTCCCGCGGCTGAACGAGCTCTACGCCGGCCTGCGGCCCATCGACGACGTCTTCGCCTACCTGGCCAAGCCGCTCGAAGAGCGGCAGCAGCTCGCCGCCAAGGCACAGCAGGGCCTGGAACTGGTCAGCAGCCAGAAGGGCTCCGGCACGGACGCCTTCGACTGGGCGGAGCAGAACGCCCGCTCGATCGCCCAGACCGCCAAATTCCTCACCTTGAACCCCGCCGACCGGGAGTCCCTGAACAGCCTTCAGCGGTTCCGCGATGAGGTGATGGCGCAAAACGTCGCATGGTGGCAGAAGCGCACCGGCGACAAGATCCTGGTGTCGGCGCACAACAACCACGTCGGCTACGTCTCCGACAACCCCGAGCTCTACTCGAAGACGCAGGGGTCATTCCTGCGGGACACCATGGGCAAGAACTACCTGCCCATCGGCTTCACCTTCAACCAGGGCTCGTTCCTGTCGAAGGACGCCGCCCTCGGCGGCGACTGGAAGAAATTCACCGTGGGCGCCGCCGAGCCCGGCAGGAACGAGCACACCCTCGACCAGGTCCGCTACCAGGATTTCTACCTCGACCTCCGCAAGGCCCCCGCCGCCGCGCGCGCCTGGCTGAACGTCGCCCGGCCCACCCTCAACATCGGCACGCAGTTCCCCGAGAAGCCCCGCGACGTCGCGATCGCCAAGTCCTTCGACCTCCTCATCCACCTCCACGAAATCCGGGAGGCCGACAAGCTGAAGCCGTGACGAACCCGCCGAGTTGGTCGAGAACCCGTCCGGAACCTCGCCCGCCCGACCTGGGACCGGCACTCGCTCAGCGCCCCGTGTACGTGAAGCCCGCCCAGAAGTACGGGTGTGCGTAGGGCCTCGTCCCCAGCCACAGCAACCGGGGGACGGTCTCCGAAGGGCCGGGGCCCACCGTGTCCGGGAAACGTTCCCGAAGCTCCTGGTTCGTGCTGTCCCTCAACCACAACTGCGCCTGGCGCAGTGCCTCCGACGGCTCCGTGTCCTCCTCCCAGTACCCGTAGAAGGCCGCCATGAGCAGGTTGGTCGCCTCGTCCGGGACCTGCCACTGGGACGCGACGACGCCGGCGGCGCCGATGACCAGGAACGCCGAGGACAGATTGACCGACTCGTACGACGACTCGATCCCCGATACGTTGGTGGAGCAGGCCGAGAGCACGGACAGTCTGGCATCGATCCGGGTGTCCATGAGGGTGCCGATCCTGAGGCGTTCTCCGCCGGACAGGCGCAGTGAGCTGTCCAGCGGGCGGAAGAGGGACACGTCTCCGTGGCAGGCGAAGTGGAGCACGTCGCACGCGGGCAGGTGCTCCAGCGTGCGGGCCGCGGTGGCCTCGCCGCCCCGGAGACGGACGTGGTCGGGGAAGCGCCGGAGCGCGGCGGCCATCTCGGCATCGGTGCGCAGCGACGCCGCGCCCGGTTCCGGATCGTCGACGGCGAGGAGCCGCGTGGGCAGCCGCGAGGCCCGGCCCCGCTGCCCGCGGGCGCGGTGGGCGGCTTGGGACAGTGTTCGGGCATTGGGCGCGTAGGTGACGCGCATCAGGTCCAGCGCGTACGTGTCGTCCGGCGCGGCCCGCAGGTTCGCGGACGCCCGCGCCGCGTGGAAGGGCAGGAAGGACAGTGACCCCGCGGGGACGAGCGTGATGGCCCGGTGGCCGGCCATGGCCAACAGCACCGGCCTCATCACGGCCGTCCAGAGGGCGGCCGTGATGACGCTGATGGCGGGCAGGACAGCCGGCCCCTTCGCGCTGAGCAGATGCGCCGCGAGGAGGTCGGCCTTGTCGCGCTCCAGGGGCAGCTCGACATGACCGGGGCGGTCCTTGCCCCGCTCGATGGTGAGGGCCAGCCCGCCCCAGGGCGTGGCGAGCAGGTACACGAGGGGCTGCGCCTCGGCCGCGGCGTAGATGTCCTGCAGGCCCGGCGGTTTGAGGAAGTCGCCGAATCCGTCGACCTCGCGGATCTCGTCGATGAGGCTCTTCAGGGCCTCGTGCCGCCTTTTGAGCGGTTCCGCCCACTGGCCGGCCGCGGCCGGGGCGCCGGCCCGGCGCACGCCCCCGTTCGAAGGATCGAGGAGCGTCGCGAGCTCCGCGATGGCATGGGTGTGGTCGTGGTAGCGGCGGACGAGATCGCCGCGTCCGGCGTCCTGGAGCCCGCCCAGGTCGGCCGGTTCGCGTTCCAGGGCATCGGACAGCATCGCCGCCAGTCCGCGCTCGACGATGACGGCCGCCGCCGCCGTGTCGCCGAGCTGCGCGTACGCGTACCCGCCCAGGCAGCTGAGCCAGCCCAGCTCGGCGACGACGGCCTCCATGTGGACGCGCACCAACTGGGTCCGTACGGAGGTCTCGTGGTGGGCCAGTCCGAGCTCGGCCGCCTCGACCGCTTCGGCCCACGCACCGCGGTCACCGGCCCACCGGGCCCAGATCCCGGCCCCCCGTCGGAGCGGGAAGCCCTGTTCGACCGCTAGCGTGCAGGCCGATCGCAGGGTCGCCGTCGCGCGGGCGGCGTCCTCCTCCGAACCGTCCCGGGCGTGCCTGAGCGTCAGCGCCTCGCCGAGGGTGGCCAGGTACAGGGGCAGCAGCGCCGAGGCCGCGCTCTCGTGGGCCACGCACCGTTCGATCAGGGGGACGGCTTGGTCGAGGACCTCCGGCGCGCGGGTCTGCTCGTACCGGCGCATCAGTACGGACGCCAGGTTGTGCAGGGGGCGTGTCCCGACCTGCGCGGTGGGGCGGCCGTCGACGGCATCGCGCAGTGAGGTGATCGCCTCGTCGAGCATGGCCGGATCGGGTGCCAGGTCGTCGAGTCGGAGCTGCGCGGTCGCCAGGTCGGCCGCGTGGCGCCACCGCAGGGCCGACTGCGGGTCGGTCGCCTCGTACAGTTCGCGGTGGAGGGAGACCGCTTCGCTGAGATCGCCGATGTCGTTGAGCCGGTGGCCCCGGTTCTCCAGGGCGATGGCGAGCTGCCTGACGAATTCGGGTTCGGTCCGTTCCCCGCATCCGGCCCTGAGGACGTCGATCGCCTGGTCGAAGTAGAAGAGTTCCCCCGTCGCGATCCCCAGTGTGTAGAGCGCGGTGCCGTACTGCTGGACGAGTTCCGGATCCGGAGGATTCCCGGTCGCCAGTTCCTGGAGGATCGCTGCCGAGCGGTGCAGAGCGTCCACGTCACCGGTCGCCTCGTAGAGCACGCCGAGGGTGAGCCCGTGGACCTGGGTCGCCAGGGCCGCGTCCTCCCCGTCGAGCCCGGCGTCGAGTGTCGCCTCGAGGATCTGCACGGCTTTGTGCACGAGGGCGGCCTGCCCGGTGTGCTCGAAAAGGCGGACGAGCAGGATGGCCGTGCGGCAGCGGCTCCTGGTCGTGGCGCCGTCGATCTCCATGAGCCTGCGGTTGATGAGCGCGTGTACGCGGCGTGCGGGGAGGGCGTCGGCTCCCGCGGCGTAGCCGTCTTCCAGGAGCGTCTCGCACAGCCGGTACACGACGTGCTCATGGAGCTCGCTGCCGCCGGGAGCGAGCTCGGCCGCCTCGCCGAGCAGGGCGACGGCAGCCGCCGTGTCCCCGACGTTGCGCCGGTCCAGAAGCAGTCCGGAGAGTTTGTAGACGGCTGTCAGCCGATGTGCCGGGCCGCAGGCGTCGACCACTTCGCGGCTCAGTGCGATGGCCCGGTCGAGGGAGTTCCGCTCGCGGGTCAGGTCGTAATGGAGTTCGAGCACCTGGCTCACCCTGCCGCGGACCTGGGAGCGCTCGCTCGGGCCCAGTTGCCGCGCCGCGGCGAGGTGCCGGACCGAGGCTTCCGCGAGGGCGAGGGCACGCTCGAAATCCTCGGCCCTCGTCTCGACACTCGCGCCGGCGCGGTACGCGAGGGCCTCCGCCAGCAGGCTGTGGATCAGTGCCTGTCCGTCGGGAGCCGCGTCCTGCGCGAATTCGAGGGCGTCCAGCAGCTTGACCGCCTCGTCGGCATCCGCCAGGGAAACGCTGCCCGTACGGTACGTGAGCAGCGCGGCGGCGAGGTTGTGGGGCAGCAGACCCATGAACCGGGGCCGGCAGCGCTGCCACAGGTCCCGCATCTCCACGATGATCCGCCGGCGGAGCTCGTGCGGGAGATCAAGTCCACCGATGTTCGTCGCCTCGGCGGCCAGCACCAGGGCCCGGGCCCTGAATTCCTCGGAGGCACCATGCCATCGGGGATCATCCAGGAGCGCGGCGGCCGCCCGTGCGGCGCTCTCGGCGCGCGTACCGGTGGCACGGTGGCTTTCGATCGCATCCGTCAGGGCCAGGCACCGTACGGCGAGTTCGTCGTCCGCCATGCCCGCGATGCCGGACCTCTCGGCGAAGGCCGAGTCGATGCCGGTCTCCAGGCACCTTTCCACGAGCCGCTGATGCTGGCGCCATGCATACGCGTTGCCGTCGTGCCCCTCCGCCTCGGCCTTCGCCGCGTTCCGGGCGAGGGCCTCCGCGATGGCCCGCGTGTTCTCCGGGTGGGCCAGCAACAGGGCCCGCGCATCGGTCCACGTCTCCGTGCCGCACAGCTGGTGTGCGAGTCGCTCGGCGAGCTGCCCGGGCTCGGGCACTTCCGGGTGCGTCTCGTCGGACGGCCGGGTCGGCACCACGCCACGGTCCAGATCGGCCAGACAGGCGCGGGCCATCTCCGCCACCCGGGGCACGGGAGAGGCCAGGCAGATCTCCCAGTGGCGCCGCGCCTCCCGGCGCCGCCCAAGGTGGGCAACTGCCGAGCCGAGATCGAACCGTGCGCGCCAGGAATGCTCGGGGTGACCCGTGGCGAGGGCCTCCTCAAGGGCGTGCTCGGCCTCTTCCAAGTGCCCGGCTGCGAGGAACAGTTCACCGATGTTGGTCAGGGCCCGCGCCTGCTGGTCGGGATCGGGCATGGCCACGGCCGTACGGTAGGCGGCGAGCGCGTCGTCGTCCCTGCCGAGCTCGGCGAACATCAGACCGAGATTGACCGCCGAGTCGGCCAGGCCCTCGGCGATCGCGATCCGGAAGGCCGCCTCGGCGGATTCCGGCTCGCCGGCCCTCTTGAGCAGATTGCCCAGGTTGTTCGCGGCCCACGTCCTTGCGGTGCGGGGCCCTTCCTCGACCGCCTGCCAGTACGCCCGTTCCGCTCCCTCCCGATCACCCCGTTTGGCGAGGAGCACGGCCAGGTTGAAGGCCGCCTGACCGCCCGCAGTACCCTCCTGGCGAGCCGCGAACGACAGCAACTCGACGGCCCGGTGCGGATCGTGGTGCTCCACCACCATCGCGAGCGCCTGGGCGGCGAAGCCCGATTCCCGGGTGCCGGAGGCCACCGCGCGTTCCAGGGCCGAGACCGCCGCCGCGTCGTCACCCAGGGCCTGGTGCGCGGACCCGAGGTAGATGTCGACGACGGTCCGCTCCTGCGGGTCGCCCAGGGAGCGCGCGCGGTCGAGCACCCGGACCGCCTGCTCGACCTCACCCCGGTAGAGGTGGAGCAGGCCCATGTTGGTCCACTGCCGTGCGGTCAGCGCATCCAGGGCGGCACCGGGCTCGAGCCCGCAGGCCAGCCGGACCGCCGCGGCCAGGTCGTAACGGTCGAGGAGCAAGGTGTGGCCGGCGACGAACCCGTCGACGTCGTACGGACCCTGTACCAGCATCTCTGCGAGTACCGCGGCGACGGCCGCGGGCTCGTACTGCACCGGCACGCGACGGCTGGGAGCGTTCAAGGTTCCCCCCGGTGGACGACCCCGCATACGACGTCGTCATTGTCCCTCAACCCCACTTGTCCGAAACGGGATTGTGGTAGGAATGTCCGGGGGTGGGTGAGTGTGAGTGAAGATCTCCTGATGACCGCCAGGACAGTCCGCGGATACCTCAAGGAACTCCTCGGAGCCGACCAAGCCGGCCGAACGGACCAGCTCCTCGACTCGCTGCTGGTCCGGGCCGCGCGGGGCGAAGACGTCGACGAGGAGCTCGCGACCGCCTTCTCGGCCGACGCGACACTGCGCGCCTTCGCGTCGGCCGTTCTCGCCGATCCGGAGCACCGCCCGCCCCGCGTCCGAGAGGTGCGGCTCTCCGGCGACGGCGAGATCGTCGACGTCGACCGGTTCCACTGCCCCGGGGGCGACCTCATCTGGTACCGCTTCGAGGTCGGGGAAGAGATCCCCGAATGCCCCAGTCACGGTCGGCGGCTGACGCGCTCGCAAGCCGGCCCCGCGTGATCGGCAAGTTCTGGGAGTCGGTCGGCGGCAAACTCGCCGACCGGTGGGCGGGTGCGGCCGGACCGGCCCTGGTGTTCTGGGCGGGCGGGCTGCTCGCCTGGCTGCTCGCACACGGAGGCTGGCACCGGCTCTCCGACCTCGGCACCTGGCTCCAGCGCCAGTCCGCCGCGGGTCAGATCGCGGCGCTCCTCGCCCTGCTCGTCGGGGTCGCCACGAGCAGCGTGGTGGTGGGCTGGGCGGTCGAGGGCACGCTGCGGCTGATCGAGGGGTATCTGCCCCGGCCGGTCGCCTTCCTGCGGCCGCTGCTGCTGTGGGGGACCAGGCGATCGGCACGACGCGTCCTCACCGAGCTCCATGAGCTCGCGGACGAGGTCGCGGAAGGGCGGGCCACGCCGGAGCAGCGGGCCCGCTTCCAGCACCTGGACCGCCGGCGCCGGGACTGGCCCAGCCGGCCGGACCGCTACATGCCGACCCGGGTGGGCAACATCCTCCGCGCCGGGGAGAGCCGTCCGGTGGACAAGTACGGCCTGGACCCGGTGGCGGTCTGGCCCCACATGTGGCTGCTCCTCCCCGGCCAGGCGAGGGCGGACCTCATCGCGGCCCGGACGGCCCTGGACGGCGCGGTCGCCGGTTTCCTGTGGGGCCTGCTGTTCTCGGCCTTCACCGTCTGGACCCCGTGGGCCCTGCCGGTCAGCCTCGCGGTCGTCACGAGCACCTGCCTCATCCTCCTCCCCGCCCGGGCCCGTACCTTCGCGGACCTGGTCGAGGCGGCCATCGACCTGTACCGGATCGACCTGTACGAGCAGCTCCGATGGCCGCTGCCCGCCGACCCCGTGGCGGAGAGGGCGAGCGGGCGCCTCCTGACGAAGTACCTGGTGCGCGGGCTCGATGCCCCGGCCCCGGCCTTCACGCCCCCGAGCGCCCCCTGAACGGAACGGCCACCCCGGTGCGCGTTCGTCGTGCTAAGCGATCTTGGGGCCGCAGCGCATGCCGATGTAGACGCAGCCGGTGCCGTCGGGCAGCGTGGAGAAGACCACGGGCATGTAGTCCTCGCTGAACGCCGCGCCCACCCCCGTACCGGCGAAGACCGTCTCCGTCACCGGCAGCAGGTCGATCCGGAGCGGTTCGGAGAAGTCCTTCATGCCGTCGACGAATTCGTACACCGCGTGGCCCGCGCCGTCCCGCTTCGTCACGGTGATGACCACGCCCTCGCGTCGGTAGGTGCCGACCAGCGGCGCGAAGTCGACCACAGGCGGCTGGGCCGGCGGGGCGAAGGGCTCCGGCATGGTCACCCCGGCCAGTTCGGCGAGGAGTTCGCGGTAGAGCGCCGCGTACACCTCCCGCGCGCCGCCGCCGTTGGTGAGCAGCGCGACCGCGACGCCCGCCGACGGCACCACGCGCAGGTAGCCGTACTGCCCGATGGAGGCGCCGTCGTGCCCGTAGCCCTGGACGCCGTTCCAGTCGTACAGGGTCCAGCCCAGGCCCCAGCCGTCCGAGCTGACCGTCCACTTGTCGGGACAGTCCACCACCCGGCGCTGCATCAGCGCGACCGCCTGCTCGGAGAGGATGCGCGTGCCGTCCTCGGCCACGCCGCCGGCCAGGTGCATCCGGGCGAGCCGGGCGAGGTCCCCCGCGGTGGCGATGACCCTGCCGTAGGGGCCCGCCGAGCGCGGCATCATGTCCCATTCCGGTGCCGGGTCCGGGTCCTGGCCCGGCTCGCCCAAGTGCCCCATCGCCGCGCGGAACCGTAGCGCCTCCTCGGGCAGCGTCATGGTGTGCGTGAGGCCGAGGGGGGTCAGGAGCAGGTCCTTCAGCGCCTGGTCCCAGACCTTGCCGGTCACCACCTCGATGATCCGGCCGAGCACGTTGTAGCCGACGCTGCTGTAGGAGATCGCGGTGCCGGGCGGGCAGTCGAGCGCCACGCCCTTCGCCGCCTCGACGTACTTGGCGAGGCAGTCGTCACCGCGCCCGCTGTCGTGGGTGAAGTCGCAGGTGAGACCGCCGGTGTGGCTGAGCAGCTGACGTGTGGTGATCGCCCTGGTCGCCTCGGGGTCGGCGACCGAGAACTCCGGAAGTACGTCGACGACCGGGGCGTCCAGGTCCAGTTCACCCGATTCGGCGAGCTGCATGATCAGGGTGGCGGTGTAGACCTTGGCTATCGAGCCCATCTGGAAGACCGTGTCGGTCGTCGCCTCCACGCCCGTTCCGCGGTGCAGCACACCGCTGGCCAGTTCGTGGACGGTTCCGTCGACGAGGAGCGCGAGGGATGCGCCCGGGACGTGGTGCTTGGCGCGCAGGGCGTCGAGGCGCGCCTGCCAGTGGGCGGGGTCCAGGTTCCGCCCCGCGGAATCCCGGGAACCCCACGCGCCCGTGGCGTCCCAGTTGCCCTGCTCGTCCCAGCTCACGTTCTTCAGCATGCCTGCTCCCACCCGATGCGTACAATGTTCTCTCTGTGTGAACACTGTACGCATCGGGGACGGTGTACGCAAGAGGCGTACGCCGTATACGGCAGTCCTGCGTCCGACGCTTCCGCCGGCGACGCGGGCGCGGCGCCCCATGGTGATCGACTCCCGGCTCAAGCCCGTCTACGACGGCAAGACCGGGACCGTCTACGACGGGTGGGCGTTGACCTGCGCCACGCCGGCCTGGCCGACTCCTCGTAACGGTTCGCGATCCTCTCGGCCCGGCCGTCGGGCAGGTCTCCGCCGCGCGCCGCGGCTCGTGCGGTGATCTCTCCCGGCCCCGAATCCCCGTTGGCCAGTACGACCGCAGTGGCCGTCGGCCGACCCACCTGGTCGTAGCGGCGAAGCGCGGCCACGGTGTCGCGTTCCCGTGCCGGGCACCAGGCCGGCACACGGGCATCGACGACGGACTGCGAACCGCCGTTCATGCCCATCGGGAACCTCGGGTGTGCGGCGTCACCGAGCAGGGTGTCGCGTCCGGAACGATGACGTGGAACAGGCCCCGGTCCGGCACGGTCACCTCGGAACATTCCCGCAACTCCCACACGTCGGATGGCCCGTTGGGGCACGAAGAGCCTGTAAGTGCCCTACCGCTGCCGCCAGTCGTACGCGCGACACCGCCCAACGAGGGTCCGGCCGGGTACGAGGCCTGCGCACCGCCCGCAGCCGCCCGCACGGTCCGGCCAGATGTCGATCCGGCCGAAGCCGCACCCCGGCAGCGCCACACGCGGCCGGGTCCTGACGGCTCTGGTTGCCCTGCCGGCCTGTCGGGCCCGAAGCAGACCGGCTCGCCCGGTGGGCTCGTGGTCGGGGCCGGGGTGGTCGGCCGCTCGCCGGCGTTCGCGCTCGCGGCGACGAAAGTCTTCGGTCCGGGTGGTGCGGCCGGGGATGCCGGCGGGGCGACGGCGTCGGACGCCGCGGGGGTGATGCTCTGTGCGCTGGGCGAGGTCCCCGAGCACGCGGCGCGGTCCCGGGGCCGGCCGACTGCGGGCCGAGTTGGCGGTGGTGGCGGCACGGATGTGGCCGACGTGGCGGGAGCAGGTCCGCGCCCGCGCCGGAGCGGAGGCTCCCCGACGGGGACGGCTGCGGCACCGGTGCCCGACGGCTACGCCCCGCCCTCGGATTTCGCCCCGCTCGCCTATGAAGACAGCGGCCCGGCGCTGGTCACGCTCGCCGCCGCGCACCTGGCCCGCCACGACAGGGCCCGTCCATGGTGAGCGATTTCCGCGCGCCCGGCGTCAGCGCTGCCGGGCCGGTGCCAGGGCTGCTGCTCCGCCGACGTCGTAGGCGGCCCGGACGGCGTCGTTCAGCTTCGCGGGGGCGGCGTTCACGTACGACCCGAGCTCTTTTCCGTCCCGGAAGAGGTAATAGGCGGGTATCGACTCGACCGCCAGCGCCCGTGCCACGTCGGGCAGGTCGTCGGCGTCGAACCGGTAGAAGCCGGCTTCGGGGTACTTCTCGGCGAGTGCCGCGTATGCGGGCGCGGACGCCCTGCACGGCCCGCACCATTCGGCCCCAGCCGCGACCACCGTCAAGCGGCCGCCTTCGGCGAGCGCTTCGTCGAAGTCCTTCCGGCTGGTGAGGGTGGTGACCTCGCCGGCCAGCCGCAGACCGGAGGCGACTGCCCTGCCTCCTTGGTGCGAGGCCGCCTGCGCCGAGGCGGCCACCGGCGCGAGCAGCAAGCCGCAGGTCAGGGACGCGGCCACGATTCCCGCGGAAAGGCTTCGAACATACGACATGGCACAGGCTCCATCGAAGTGGGAATGCCCCGTCCGCCACCCTCTTTCCCTTCCACGATACCGAGACACGCCCGGCCCGCATCACGCCGCGGTCGCTGCCGCGCCTTGGGGCAGGCACCGGCGGGAAGGCCCGGCGGTGGGTCAAACGAAGTCGGTTGCGTCGCGGCGATGAGTTTGCGGGGGCCCGCTGGTCTATCTCTTGACGGAGACAATCCACTCACCAGGAGCAAGCCATGGGCCTCATCGACATCGAGATGTTCGCGACCCTCGACCTCGTCGGGCAGGCGCCCGGCGGCCCCGACGAGGACCCGGTGGGGTTCCCGTTCGGCGGCTGGCAGGCGCCCCTGCTGGACGAGGTCGCCGGGGCACAGGTCGATGCCGCGTACGAGGGCACGGACGCCCTTCTGCTCGGCCGGCGGACGTACGACATCTTCGCCGCCTACTGGCCCCACCAAGAGGGCGGTCAGGACAACGGGTTCGCCACGCTCTTCAACAGCGTCCCGAAGTACGTGGCCTCTCGCGGCAAGCCCGACCTCTCATGGGCCGGGTCCACGCAGCTCGGTCCGGACCTCGCCGACGCGGTGCGAGAGATCCGTGACCGGCACGAGCACGTGAAGGTCGTAGGGAGCCTGAACCTCGTGCAGACCCTCCTGCGCGAGAAGCTCTTCGACCGTCTCGACCTCTGGCTGCACCCGATCGTGCTCGGCGTCGGCAAGAAGGTGTTCGACGACGGCGCGGTGCCCACCAACGTCAGGCTCCTCGCACCCCCGGCAGCCAGCCCCAAGGGCACCGTCTATCTGCGCTACGGACTCGCCGGCGGCATTCCCGCGACGGGGGACATGAGCGCACCCGATCGCGGCCTCGGAAGCGACGACTGAGGCCACCGGGCCCGCGCCTGGTAGGCCTGTACCAGCAGGAAGCGGGTACCGGGACACCGGCCGCCCCGGCTGTGGCCTCGTCGGCTGTCCACGGCTGGACGCCTTCGCGTGCGGTCGGTTCGCCCGATGTCGTCAATCGGCTCTTGTGCATCGCTTGACGCCGTTGCCCGCGTCGCCCCTCGTCGCCTGGCTGGGCCTGAGGCCAAGGCGCCCCGAGCGGGCAGGGACTCTCCGGAGGAGACGACTCCCCTGGACGCCGCCCTATTTTCCCGAGGCGGGGGGCGAGTAGGCACCAAGCAGAGAGTGCGGTTTGGTGTCATGGCCACCGAGCCCACCGAACTGCCCGTCGGGCTCTCCCCGGAGGAAGTGATCCGGCCATGAGCGGCTACTGCAGCGTCGTACACGATCCGGAGGGACGACTCGGGCACGGACGCGCAACGCGGAGAACCGCTGGACTGCGCAATAGGGCGGCGAACCGGAGCCCCGGAGCCGGATGTACCCCCGGGCCCTGTCAGGTGTGCCGCCCCTCCTGGGCGTGGCGCAGCAGGAGCAGGGCGATGTCGTCGGTACGGGGGGCTCCGCCGCGGGCTTGGCCGATGAGGTCGTCCGCCAGCGTGCTCACCGGGTGGCGTGGGTGGGTCGCGGTGATGCGGGCGGCGACGGCCGCGATGCCATCTTCCAGGTCCTCGCCGGGAACCTCTACCAGCCCGTCGGTGTACAGGGCGAGCAGGGTGCCCGGCTCGAACGGGATCTCGACGGCTGTGTAGGAGGCGTCCGCGTCGATGCCGAGGAGCAGTCCGGGCGGCAGGTGCAGCATCTTCGCCGGGGCGCCGGCATGGCGCAGCAGCGGGGGCGGGTGGCCTGCGGTGGCGAGGTGGGCGGTGCGGGCCGCGAGGTCGATGTGGGCGTACACGCAGCTGGTGAACAGGCCGGGTTCGAGGTCGGTCAGGAGGCGGTTGGTGCGGGCGAGGACCTCCGCCGGATGTGCTCCGGCGGAGGCGTGGACGGCTGTGCGGACCTGGCCCATGAGGGCGGCGGCGTTCACGTTGTGGCCTTGGACGTCGCCGACGGCGGCGGCGACGGTGGTGTCGTCGATCCGGATGAGGTCGTAGAAGTCGCCCCCGATGTCGAGCCCGTGCGCCGCCGGCAGGTAGCGGGCGGCCACTTCGAGGTGCGGGACGCCGGGCAGGGCGCGCGGCAGCAGGCCGGTCTGCAGACTGTGGGCGAGCTGGTGGGTGGAGTCGTAGAGGCGGGCGCGGTCCAGGGCCTGGGCGATGAGTCCGGCGAGGGAGGTCAGGATCGCCCGTTCACCGGGGACGAACGGATGGGGACGGGCGTAGGCCAGGATCAGGGTGCCGATGGGCCGTCCGGACGCGGTGAGGGGCAGGAAGGCCCACGCCGCCATGTCGTCCCCGATCACGACGTTCGGGAAGGCGGCCGCGAGTTCGCCGGCGTTCGCGAAGAACAGGGGCTCACCCGTGCGCAGGCCATGGGTGCTGGCCGTGTGGACGCCGAGCGGGATGCCGTCGTAGCGGGCCATGAGCTCGGCCGTGTAGCCGCGGAAGCCGACGATGCGCAGGCGCTGCTCCTCGGCCACCATGAGGGCCAGGGCCTGGGCGCCGAGCGCGGGGACGAGCATATCGGCGGCCTGGTCGACGACGTCGCGGGCGTGGACGGCCTCCGTGAGGGCGGCCGCCAGGTGCATGAGCTGGTAGAGGGCGGTGGCCCGGCTCGGTGAGGGCTCCGCGGGGACGGCCGTCGGCGCGGTGGGCGGCGGGACGGGCTCGTCGGCGGTGACCGGGGTGATGCGGACGCTGATCCCGGTGTCGTCCGGGTAGAGGTCGAAGCGGAGGTAGCGGCCGATCGGGGGCGCGGCGGTGAAGCTGCGGGGCAGCCGGCTGATCGCTGCGGCCCGGTAGTGGTCTTCGATGACGGGGGTGTCCATCCAGGGCAGTGCTTCCCAGGGCAGGGCTCCGCGGAGCCGGGAGACGGGTGCGCCCAGCATCTCGGCCGCCTCGGCGGTGATGAAGGTGATGGTGCCGTTCAGATCGAGTGCGCAGTTGCCTCCGGGCAGCCGGCGGATGAAGGCCATGGCGGCGGCCGCCTCGGCCGGTCCGGGCGTGGGAGGGGGAAGCGGTCTCAGCATGACCGGGTGCGCCGGCGGACGGACGGGGTGTCCGGCGTCGGCGGCCCGGCGCAGGTGGTTCGCGAGACGGCCGCAGGCCGAGTCCACGGCGTCGCGTTCCCGGGCGGTCAGGTAGGGCGCGTGGGAGCCGGGCCACATGAGGACGAGACCGGCCCCCGTGGGCTCCGCCGCCTCGGGCACCGGGTCGGGGATGAGCGGGGCGGCGGCGAGGGCGAAGTCGTACGGGAGGACGAGGCCGAGGCGCGGGTAGCGCCGGGCAGTCTCCTCCTGGCCGCCCAGCCAGACGAACCGTCCTTCGCGGACCGCGTCGGCCACCGGGAAGGCATCTTCCAGGATGACCCGGGACCAGGGCAGCGCGAACTCACGGGCCAGGCCGAGGGCCATTGCCAGATGCAGGACGCGCCGGGTGGGGTCGGGCAGGTAGAGCATGCCGATGGACGCCCCCGCAGTCGCGCAGACCTGGATCAGGGCCTCGCCGAGTGCTCGCTGACCGGCCCCTTCGATGCCCTCGGTGGGTCCGGAGGGCTCGGGCGGCTCGGCCCCCTGGTCGCGCCCTGGAAGGTTTCGCACCCGTCCATGATCCCCCCACACCCCGCCCGTGCTTCGTCACCGGCCCGCCCCGGCGAGCCCGCGCCTGCCCGCCTCCGGCCACCGCGGCGGCGTAGGTACTGTTCCTCCAGCGACGGGCGCGGCCCACAACCCACCGGCAGGAAAGTCGAAACGGTGCATCTACCGACGCAGCGACCTCCTCCGTGCCGCCGTAGCGGCCCCGCTCCGCGCGACCACAGGAGGCGCCCCACGACCTTCCGACCCGTCCGGGTATGACTCCGAAACCGGTGAACGGTACCCCCGTTTCGCCATCGCCCACGTCCCGTCCTCCGGCGGCGAGCTGATGGCCTACACGGCCTGCGGCTGACGTCGACCACAACGGATTCGCAGGCGTGGCGCCCGCCCCGGGCGCCATCGTGCCCTCCGCGGCCCCTCGTACCCCACCGGCGCCCGTCGGGGCCGCCGCCCGACCCGGCGCGGGACACGGCGGGCGCGGGAGCACGAGCGGCGCCTGGAAGCCGCCCGGCACGCCGACGCCGGAGCCGACGCCGAACGGGATCGGGCCCGGGCAGAACTGGCTGGGCGCCATCATCACCCGGCCACGGTCTCCGCGCCCTGCGCCGGGAGCTCCTGGGCTGAACGGCCGGCCCCTCCCGGGCCTCAGCCACCGTCTTCCGTGCGATGACCAGCCGGCCCGCGCCCCTGGGCCGGGCGAACGCCTGCAAAGCGGGCGCTGCGGGCAGCTCTCTCGCCGTCAGTGCCACGAGTGCTGTCCTCAGCTCTCTTACATCCCCCAACCCCCTTGAGCATGCCGGGCCGCCCCCGCCCGGGTAGGTGGTGCTTGCTCGTCAGGTGCGGTTCAGGGACAGGTCGAGACGGGCGACGGTCCTCGTCTGGTCGGTGACGCTGACGGTGACGTGGGCGTCAGTGAAACCGGGCGGACTTGAGCCGGTCGCGGACGAGGGGCGCGCAGGGCGGGGCGGTAGGAGTCGAGGTGGCCCTTGCGCAGGGCGAAGGACCACCGTCGGTTGAAGGTGCCCGTGGTCCCCCCGCAGGTGGATCTGCGACGGCAGGTCGACGGCTGCCGGCTGCAGCGCGAAGAGCCCCAGGCTGCTGCGGTCCGGTATGAGGCCGGCCAGGCCCGCGGGTCCGGCCCGTTGGCACGGATCGGTGGTGGCTGCGGCCGGGGTGCCGGGGCGAGGGTCACGGCCGTAAGGAGGGAGGCGGCCAGTAAGGAGCGAAGCATGTCAGATCCATTCGAGAGAGATGAAGACGACCAGTGCGACGGCGTCCAGAGTGAGCAGTGAACCCACCTCGTACCCACCGGTTGGGCAGGCTGAGCACGCGCAATGACTTGTCGGCCGGCAGCAACTTGGCCGCGACCACGCCGAGCACGGAGAACATGAAGCAGATCTCGATGTTCAGGCCGATCAGGATCAGGTAGGCCGAATCACCGCCCGGCGCGCCCCATACCGGGGCCCGTCCGGTGAAGTGGAGGACCGGGGCGTTCCAGATCTCGTTGAACCAGTCCATGCCCGTTCCGGTTACGCCGCTCCGCCTCGGTGGCGTAGACGTACAGAACGATCAGAAGCAGCGGTATGACGTACCAGTGGAAGGCGTGCACGTCACGCAGATGCTGCAGGGCGGTGCCGGCGGTGTCGGGCACGCGTGGGGTCGTCCGTCAGTGCGGGAGGCCTGCGATGGCAGTGCGCGAGGGTTTCCGTTGTGCTGCACCCTTCACTGAACTGATTTCGTTGAATACTGGCGAACGAGTGGCGATATCGTTAGCGTCGGGTGCATCGCGCCGACGGGTCCGCAGGCTCCTGCCGCACGCCCCGGCCCGTCCGCCGTTTCGTGAAGTCCCCAGACTGATAACGCACTTGTGAAAGAGGCGTACGTGAACCACAGCCAACTTCCCTCCACGCTGCCGGAGATGGACCGAACCCGTCACCGTCGCCTGAGGGCTCAGGGAAGTCTCGACCGTGCCGTACTCAACGCGATCCTGGACGCGGGCTTCATGTGCCACTTCGGGGTGGTCGTCGACGGCTACCCCATGGTCGTCCCCACCGTCTACGGCAGCGACGGCCGCAACCTCTACTTCCACGGGTCCGTGGCCAGCCGAAGCCTGGTCGCCTCACCTGGGGCGACGGTGTGCGTGACGGTGACGCACGTGGACGGCCTCGTGCTCGCCCGGTCGGTGTTCGAGCACGGCGTCAACTACCGCAGCGCGATGATCTACGGCGTCCCGCGCCTGGTCACGGACACGGAGGAGAAGCTGGAGGGTCTGCGCTGCCTGACCGAGCAGGCCACACCCGGGCAGTGGGACTACGCGCGGCAGCCCAGCGCCAAGGAGATGGCGGCGACCGCGTTGCTCTGCATGTCGCTCGAGGAGGCGTCGGTCAAGACGAGCACCGGCGGCCCGGAGGACGGCGACGGCCCCGACGCCGCCCTCGGAATCTGGGCCGGAGTCCTCCCCCTGGTCGCCACCTGGGGTGAACCGGAGCCCGATACCCTGCTCGCGGACGGCGTCGAGCCGCCCGCGCACGTCACCGCCCGGAGCAACACCCGCGCATTCGTGGGGCAGGCGGCCGGGTGACGTGGGCTGAAGACCCTCGGCACAGCGGAGGAGCGAGGGTCGGGTTGGCTGGCGCTCCGCCAACCCGCCACGCGGAAGGCGCGGCTGACCATTCCGCGAGGTCGCCGGGGCTCCGCCCTGGAGTCACGGGTGATTCACGAGAAATCGAATCCCAAGCAGCGCAAGTCGGTCCGGGACGGGCTGATCGTGGCGGTGTTCCGGCTCTACGAGTGCCGGGCGGCCGAGATGAAACCGCTCCTGCACGATCACGCGGTGGTGTCGATCCGCGCCCGGCGGCCGGACGGGGCCTGGAGGTGGGGCAACCTGTCGGCGGACTCGACGCTGGCCCACATCGTCGCGGCCGACACCCTCCCTCCACTTCAGGGAGGAGGTCACGGCCCGGCTCGGATGGGCGTGGGAGCCGCGCGAGGTGACGCCCGGCCGCAGGCCGGTCATGGAGATCGCCGGGATCGACCAGCGGCTAATCGGCTGGCAGTCGACCCGGCGCCGGCAGATCGAGGATGCGCTGTCTGTTCTCACGGCCAAGTACGAGGAGCGGCAGGGTCACGCGCCGGGGGAGAGGGCCGCCCATGCGCTGGCCTGTCAGGCTGTCGACCAGACCCGCTCGCCCAGGCGCACGGTGTCGCTGTCGCTGTCGCTGACCGAGCTGCGAGAACGCTGGTGAGCCTCGGCAATCGCCGCTTTGGGCGCCTGCACCGTCTACCGGCTCGCCGAGGGGGCCCGGGCGGGGGCGGTCGCGGCGGTGTGGGCGCTGGTGCGGTCGGTCGTCGACATAGCGCTGGCCGTCGTCGACGTCGCCGCCGTGGTCTACGTGATGCGCGGCGCCTTCAAGCACCACCACCACAACCGACACTGGCGCCCCCTCCGTGATGGGCGAGATCCGTAAGAAGTGGGCCTCGATCGGCTGGCAAGGAGCTGGATCGACGACCCCACCAGCGGTGAATTCGCCGTTGGGCATGCTCCGCTACGTCGTCGAGCAGACCTTCGCCCTGCTCCACCACCACGGAAGCATTGCGAGGTGAATGACGTTCACCTACAGTGGTGAACGTCATTCACCTTCAAGGGGGTTTCGCGGTGCCCACTGATTCGCCGCCCCCATCTCCGTCCCCGTCCCCGTCCGGCGATCGCCGCGTCATGGCCGTTCTGGCGGCAGGGGGTATCGTCACCACGCTGGTGCAGACCGCAGTCGTACCGCTGCTGCCGCAGTTGCCTCGGCTGACCGGCGCGGCGCCGGTCGATGTCGGGTGGGTGGTCACGCTCACGTTGCTGACCGGGGCGGTCGCGACGCCGTTGCTGGGGCGGGCCGGGGACATGTACGGCAAGCGGCGGATGTTGTTGGTCGCGCTCGGTGCGCTCGCCGTCGGGTCGCTGGTGTGCTCGTTCGCCTCCACCCTCCCGTGGCTTTTGGCCGGCCGTGGACTGCAGGGGGTGGGGGCCGCGGTGGTGCCGCTGTCGATCAGTTTCCTGCGGGGCGTGCTGCCGCCGCATCGGACGGGTTCGGCGGTGGCGCTGATGAGTTCGACGGTGGGGATCGGTGCTGCTCTCGGTCTGCCACTGGCCGCGCTGCTGGTGCAGTTCGCGGACTGGCATGCGATGTTCTGGGCGATGACCGTGCTCTCGGCGGCGGTGCTCGTGCTCGCGTGGTGGGTGCTGCGGGAGGAGCCGGTTCGGTCGCCGGGGCGGTTCGACCTGGTCGGGGCGTGCGGGCTGAGTGTGGGGCTGGTGCTTCTGCTGTTGGCGTTGTCCAAGGCGGGTGAGTGGGGGTGGGGCAGTCGGCGGGTTCTGGGTCTGTCGGGGGCGGCGCTGCTGATCCTGGCGGGGTGGACCGTCCAGCAGCGCCGGGTGTCGCGGCCGCTGGTGGACGTGCGGCTCGCGATGCGTCCGGCGGTTCTGCTGCCGCATGTGGCCGCGTTGTTGGCCGGGTTCGCGTTCTACGCCAACTCCCTCGTCACCGCGCAGCTGATCCAGACGCCTCGGATCACCGGGTACGGTCTGGGTCTCTCGGTGGTGGCGGCGGGTGCGTGCCTGCTGCCCAGTGGTGTGATCATGGTGCTGTGCGCTTCCTTGTCCGCCCGACTGTCCGCCGCCCGTGGGGCCAAGGCCACGCTGACCCTGGGCACGGTGGTCATCGCGGCCGGGTACGGGCTGCGCTTCGCCGACAGTCGGCAGTTGTGGGCGGTCATCGCCGGTGCGGCCGTGGTGTCGGTGGGCACGGCGCTCGCCTACTCCGCGCTGCCCATGCTGATCATGCGAGCGGTGCCGCTGGAGCAGACCGCCGCGGCGAACGGCCTCAACGTCCTCATGCGCACCATCGGGCAGGCCCTGTGCAGCGCGGTGGTCGCCACCGTGCTGGCGCAGCACACCCGCGTGTTCGCCGGCGTGTCGGGCGCGGCCGTGGCGGCGCCTACCCTGGACGGGTACCGCGGGGCCTTCGCCGCGGCGGGGGCGGTCGCGTTGCTGGCCTGTGCGGCCGCCCGCCTCATCCCGCGCCAGCCCCGACCCGCGCCGTCCCCCCTCCAGGAGGCTGAACACGATGCCCGGCCCGAGCTCCGTCTCCCCCCGCAGCGGCCGCCCGCGAACGACGTCCAGGAACCCGCCGGCACCGGCACCGGTGCCGGCGCCGCCGACGCCCGGCCCGGCACCGGAGGACCGGGCGGCACGACCGCGTGACGCCGACGCGCGGCGCGCGGAGATCCTCGCCGCCGCCCGGCGTGCGTTCGCGCGCCATGCCTACGCCGACACGACCATCGGCGCCATCGCCGATGACGCGGGCGTCAGCCCGGCGCTCGTGATGAAGTACTACGGCTCCAAGGAGCACCTGTTCAACCAGGTCTTCACCTTCGACGCCGACGCCACCGCCCTGTTCGACGCCCCTTTGGACGGCCTCGCCCGGCACATGGTCCTGCACCTGCTCGCCACCCAGCGCGGCCAGACCCGCGACCCGATCCTGCGCATCGCCTTCTCCCGTCACCACCTGGAACTCGGCGGACAGGCCCGGGCCAACTTCCGCACGCAGGTCATCGACGCCCTCGCCGCCCGACTCCCCGGGCCGGACGCCGGGCTGCGAGCGGAACTGGCCATCGGCGTGCTGCTCGGCCTCGGGGCCCTGTACGCGACCGTCCAGGCCGACCAGCTGACGAGCCTGGCCCCCGACGAAGTCGCCGATCTGTACATCCCACTCCTACAACCCCTGCTCGACGGCGAGGCTCCGGTGCGTCGCTGACCAGTACGTTCCCTGAACCACCCCGGTGATCTTCCGCCGGGTACGCTCGCTCGCAGCAGTGCATCCGGCGTCAGACGTGCACTTTCCGACGTGCATTCTCGGACGCGCACTTTCCGAACACTGGAGGTTCTCGTGGCCAAGGGCTACTGGGTCAGCGTCTACCGCACCATTTCCGACCCCGAGAAGCTGGCGGCCTACAACAAGCTGGCCGCTGCGGCCGTCAAGGCCGGAGGCGGACGGACGCTCGCCCGCGGCGGGCGGGTCGTCGCCCACGAGGACGGCGTCGCGGAGCGCGTCATCCTGGTCGAGTTCGACAGCTTCGAACAGGCTGTCGCCGCTCGCGCGAGTGAGGCGTACCAGCAGGCGTTGCTCGCCCTGTCCGACGCCGTCGAGCGCGACTTCCGCATCATCGAAGGCGTTGAGGATTCGGATCAAACGTGAGGTCCAGGCGCGCGCACGACTCATCGCCATCGCCAGGCGCTTCAACGCCCCGGTGACCACACTGCGATTCAACCCGGACCTCGCCGACCTCCTCCAGCAGCACGCGGAGCGAGGCCGCACCGACATCACCGCCGCAGACATCCGTGCCTACGCCGCGATCATGGCCCGACACACCGCCGCCGACCAACTGTGCTCCGACGGCGCAACCGCCGTCCACGACGTTCCCTGACGCCGCCAAACAACCACGCCCGCCGAAGCCGCCGCGCATTTCGCACCCGCCTGACACGACCGACGCGTCCAGGCTCGTCCTCCGGCCCCCTCCGAGAACATGCGCGGGGCAGCACTAGGCCGGGCGGCCGTCCGGGGAATGGTTTTTTCGCCCGTCCATGGAGTGACGTCCCCCGTGGCAGGGCCTGTCGGGCCTCCGCCCCGGCGGTCCGACGCCGAGTGTGGAGGGGAAGCCGGCACGTCCGGTTCCTGGCGACTCCGAGCGGATACGGGGCGACATGGGTGACACCCTGCACGCCCTGCACGGCCGCGACACATCGAAAGCGCCGCCGCCTACCACCGGCTCGGCTGGCCCATCGCGATCGCGCACCGCCAGCGCACGACGAACAGGGCTGGCGCCGGGTGCGCTACGACAGGCCGTGATCGAAGGCCGCCGCGCCGACACCGGACGCCGACGCCAACGCGTCCTGGCATCCCTCGCTGACGCCGCGAAGAACGGCACGGACATCACCGTCGCCGCGATCGCCCGCCACGCGGGCGTCGACCGCACCTTCCTCTACCGCCACCGCGACCTCCTCGCCCACATTCACGCCCAGGCCGCTGAACCGGCCACCACCCCCGGCGGCAACGGCCCCACCGTCAGCCGTGCATCGCTCAAGGCCGATCTCGCAGCCGCTGACGCCCCGCACCGCCCGCCTCGCCACCCAGGTCCGCCACCTCGAACAGCGCCTCAGCCAAGCACTCGGCGAGCAGGTCTGGCGCGAGGTGGGCATCGGCGGCCCCGATGACAGCGAGCAGCTCAAGGCCCGGATCGCCACCCTCGAACAGCAGGCGATCGACCTGGAACTGCAACCCCAGGTACGCGACGACGACCTCGCCGCCACCCGCGCTGCCAACCGCGAGCTCATGGCCCAGCTCAACCGCCACGTCGACCGCTCACCCAACCCGCCCGGGTGAGCGCACGCGCCCGCAACAACCCGGTCCCGGTCTCTCGCGGCCGGGAACCGGGTTGTCGCGAACGGGGTCTGTGACGGATCTTGTGAGCCATCGCCGCATTTCAGAGGCATACCCGCGCTGTTCTGCCAGCGGTGAACACCGTCCCGACCGATCTCGACAATCACTACGGTCCAGTCTCATGACGATTACGACGCGCACGGTCGAGTACCAGGCCGACGGTCGGACGATGATCGGGCACCTCGCCGTCCCGGCCGGTGTCGACCGCCGGCCCGCGGTGCTGCTCGGGCCAGAGGGCATGGGGCTCAGTGACGTCGAGCGCCGTCGGGCCGATGCTCTTGCCGAGCTGGGATATGTAGCGCTGGCCTTCGACCTTCACGGCGGGCGCTATTTGGGTGACCCCGAGGAGATGCTGGCCCGTTGCCTGCCGCTGCTCGCTGATCCCGGCCGGATGCGGGGCATCGGCCACGCGGCGCTCGACGTGCTGCGCGCCGAACCGCGGACCGACCCCGACCGGATCGCCGCCGTCGGCTACGGCACCGGGGGCGCCATCGCGCTGGAACTCGGACGCGACGGCGTCGACCTGCGGGCGATCGGGACAGTCAACGCAACTACCACGGGCCGACCGGGCGAGGCGGCGCGCATCCGCTGCCCGGTGTGGGCCGGGGTCGGATCGGATGACCCGATCATGCCGCCCGCGCAACGGGACGCGTTCACCGCCGAGATGCAGGCCGCAGGTGTCGATTGGCGCCTCGTGGTCTACGGCGGCGCCTTGCACGCCTTCCACCACCCGCCGGTCGACCACCTCGTGGTCCCCGGCGTTGGCTACCACCCACGCCACGCGCAGAGAGCCTGGCACGACATCGTCGACCTGCTCGCCGAGTGCCTTCCCGTAACGGCATGATCTGGTCGGCAATTTCGCGATTCCGGGCCGCGAACCAGGCCGGTCGACCGCCACCGCCCCGGTTTGTGGCCGGCGCTCCCTCACAGGCTCGGCTGCCTGCTGACCAGCGCTTACCGATCAGCACGGCAGATTTCTGAGTATTCCGGTCCCGCCTCAAGATCGCCCGATGCACCGCGGACGGCGAGGGCGAGTAGCCCCTGCACCACACCTGTTGCATCCGTTACGGTGCTCGTGACCGCTCCTGAGCTGCGGAAACTCCAATCGCACACCCATGAAGCCCCAGAGAATGGTGGGTGACTCCGACTGCTCCGGCGAGGACATCGAGCGGGACTGGGTGGCGCGTACGAGGTGTTGGAGCCGGACGGAGGAGGCCGGCGGGTCCGGCTCCCACCCCCGGGCCCTGAGGTGGTCAGGGCAGGCGCCGCACCGGGGAAGCCTGGCGGACTTGGATGAGCACGTCGAAGGCGTCGGCCAGGGAGGCGACGGCCAGGTACTCGGCGGCATCCCGGGCCGGGGTGTAGACGCCGCTGATGACCCGGGCCTTCGCCGGTCCGTCCCATCGGCGGCGGGTGTCCTCGTCGCGCAGGTCCAGCCACCGGGCGGGGAGGTCGTCCGTGCCGAGCCTCGCGTCGACCAGGCCGGCGGCCGGCTCCGGCAGGACGGCGATCCCGAGGTCCCCGTGGTGGACGCCGATCGCCACGGAGGAGTACTGCCCGCCGTAGCCCTTGCGCAGCAGGCTGCCGACGGTGGCCTGCGGGCCGCGCTCGGGCACCACACCCAGGAGGGTCTCGGCCGCCGACGTGTGCGCGATGCCGTCCCAGTAGACCGTGCGCAGGCCGGTCCGGCGCTGGAAGGCGGCGACGACCCCGGCCCACGCCTCGGCCTCGCCCACGTAGTTGGCCCGCCCGGCGACGCTGTGCTCGTGGAAGTCCACGATCAACCGCATCTTCCCCCGCACCTCGTCGGCACCGGGCAGGGACGCGACCAGGGCGAGGGCATCGCGGGCGTGCTCGGCGAACGGGCGCCCCGGGTGGATCCCCCGCGCGCGCTGCACGTGCTCCTCGGTCTCGTGGGCGGTACGGATGGGATCCAGGTGGGACGCCACCTCCGCGAGCCGATCCGGCGCCGTGCCGCGGACGTGGTCCAGGACGGCGTCGTAATCGGCGCTCCGCGCCTGAACGGGCTTCACACCGAAGACCCGGACCGCGTCGTTCGCGTGGTCCCGGTTGAACGCCCGGATCCACTCCAGGGTGGCGGCCATCTCCGCCGTGCGCCACGGCCCCCAGGCCCCCGCCAGCGCGGACGCGGCCGTGCCCTCGCCGCCGCGCACGTACGCGTCGAGGGCCGCCGCCGCACCAGCGCTGTCCTGAACGGCCAGCGCGCGGAACCCGTGCTCCCGGATCAGCCGGCGGAACAACTGGTCCCGCACCCCGAAGGTCTCGTGGGAGAAGCGGGTGGACTCTCCGATGCCGACCACCGTGGCGGCGGCGAGCCGCCCGGCGATCCCGTCGAGCAGGGCCCCGGACAACGGGAGAGCGGCGGACAGCGGGCGGGCGTCGGGCAACGGGCGGGCGTCGGCGGTGGTGGGGTGCGGAGCGGCGGGGACGGGGAGACGGCGGGAGGCGGTTTGGTTCGGCATGCGTAGAGCCTCAAACATGAAGTTGACTTGAGGTCAAGGCGATCAGGGCTGGCCCTGGATGAGCTCGGGCGGGAGCACGGGAGGGTTGCCCTGGGTCCAGGTGACGTGCAGGTCGGCTCGCTTGAGCCGCCAGCCGTAGGCCGTACGGAGCAGCTCGTTGACGGTACGTCCGCCGGACAGGAAGAGGCTCCGGCCGGCGGCGAGTACGTGGGTGCTGAGCTGGTTTCCGCGCAGGGTGGCCCGGTCATCGGCCACCTCGATGACGTAGTTGGAACCGAAGTGCACGGTGCGGTCGAAGAGGCCGAGAGCGGTACGGACGTTGCCCAGGATGGCGTCCCGCCCCCGGACGTACCCGGCCGGGGTCTTGGTGCTGGCGTCCTCGGTGAAGAAGGACTCGGCCCACGCCTCGTCGAACTGCCGGTCGTCGAGGGACCGGAGGTAACGGTCGAAGAGATCGGTGATCTCGGCGCGGTCGGTCAGGGCTCGGATCTCGGCATGCAGCTGCTCGGTGTCCACAGGACGATCACGGAACATGAAGTCGACCACCGTTCAGTGCTGGTGGGGGGCGTGAACCACGGCGTGGCCGCGACCGCGGCCGATCATCCACCTGCTGACCGGAACGATCAGGGTGAACGCGAGGGCGAGCGAGCCCGCCAGCGCGATCCGGAACAGGAGGTCGCCGAGGCCGGCGTCCATCGCACCGGGGACGGTGACCATCACGGTATCGTCGATCAGTTCCACTACTAGGATCGACACAGGGCCGGCGGCCAGCGCGACCGTCATGGCGGCCCGGACGTCCAGGCCGGCCTTGAGTACGCCGCGCATGGTGAGGGCGTAGCCGAAGGCGAAGGCCAGTAGCACCGACAGCACCACGGTCGCGCCGTTGTGCAGGCCGAGGGCCGTGCCGAGCACCATCCCGAGGATCTCGCCGACGGCGCAGCCGGTCAGGCAGTGCAGGGTTGCCTGCGCGGCCGTCCGCCGACTCGCCCCGCCACCGTGCACGGCGCCATGGCCCGCGTGGTGGTGCTGGTGCGTGCCAGGGTGCGTCATGTCGTTCTCCCGGGATCGAAGGTTGCGTACCAACCCTGCGGGGTGACGGAGCCGCCAACAAGGCGTCATACTGGAACGTTTGTTTAGCGGGGTTCAACAACCAAGGAGGACTGGTGCTGGAACGGCTGGAATGGGAAGCGTTCCTGACACTGGCCCAGGAACTGCACTTCGGGCGCACCGCCGAACGCCTACACCTGACCACTGGCCGGATCAGTCAGACCATCAAGAGGCTGGAGCGTCGGATCGGCACGCCGCTGTTCGAACGCACCAGCCGCCGGGTCCGCCTCACCCCGGCCGGACAGCAACTCCACGACGATCTGCTTCCGGCCTACCGGCAGATCGAGGCCGGGCTGGTGAAGGCGATCAATGCCGCGCAGGGCGTTCAGAGCGTGCTGCGGGTCGGTTTCGTCGGTGCCGCCGCGGGACAACTCATGGTCCAGGCCGCCGAACTGTTCGCCCAGCGCCACCCCGGCGCCCGGGCCGTACCCAGAGAGCTTCAGATCGTCGACGGGTTCCCCCGGCTGCGGCGCGGGGACGTGGACCTGCTCATCGTCTCCCTGCCCCACCAGGAGCCCGGGATGATCAACGGTCCGGTCCTGTTCTCCGAATCGCGGATGCTGGCCGTCTCCGACGGCCACCCCCTGGCCCGCCGGGACAGCGTCTCGATGGAGGATCTCGTACAGGTCAGGCTCCTCCAGGTGGCCCAGACCGTCCCTGACTACTGGCGCAAGGCGCGTACACCGCTGAGGACCCCGGCCGGCCACCCCATCGAGACCGGCCCGGACTTCGAGACGTTCCAGGAGGCCCTGGCCCTGATCGGCGCCGGCCACGGCGCCTTCGTGGTGGGCGCCCAGGCAGCCCTCTATTACGCCCGTTCCGGCGTCGCCTGCGTGCCCCTCAGCGATGCGCCGCCCCTGGAGTGGATCCCCACCTGGCTCGCCTCGAACACGATGGACACGACCGCTCACATCCACACCTTCAACCGGACCGCCCAGGAGGCAGCCGCTCTGGGTGCCTGATCGGCTCCCGGCCGAAGGAAATGCTGGCGTGGTCGGCCTTGACCTCCGCGCTCTCGGCCTCGGTCGCGCACCTGATCGCCGAGCCGCGGTAGCCGGTACTGACCTTCACCACTGCGACGGGCTTGAACAGAAGGTCCATCGTTGTCTCGGGCCCGCCAGGCTCGTCAGGGCGCCCGACGCTCCGCATCAGGAGCTGGCCGTGGCTCGGAGCAATGCACGCGGGAGGCCTACCTTCCCGAGTGATCCTGTGATGGTCTCCGAGTTGGCCCGCGTTGCAGCGCGGGTCGGGAAGACACGCCCGCGCTCAACGTAGTCACCGATGACGGCTCCATCCACTCCGGCTCCCTGATCGATGAGATCGTCCGCGAGGGCGCCCGCCGGATGCCGGCCGCCGCACTGAAGGACGAAGTCAACCAGTACATAGCCGAGTTGACCGCTGAGACCGGCGAGCACGTCGGGGAGACGCGGCGGCACGATGGAAGCGCAGCCAGTGGCCGTCTCCTCGACGGTTACCTGCACTTGTCGATGGATGGCTGGGGCGTCGCCTGCATGTCGGCCGATCATGCGGCGGGCGGTCGCCGTGCTGCTTCGAACGCTCGCTGACCGGCCTGCGTGGCGAGTGACTGTATGAAGGGCAGGATCGCAGCCGTCACAGTCACCCCCGCAATGGTTGTTGCCACGGTGAGGAGTCCGGTGTTGCGACTCCTGCTGTAGAGCCGGATTCGGAAGACAGTGTGCGTAGCGGTTCCACGCCAAGCCGGTGATCGCGGAGCGGGCGGATCAGAAGGCCAACCGTGTGCGGCGCGGACAGACCGGCGGAGGCCGCCGGCCTTCGACCGAGAGCTCTACCAGGCCCGCAACGTGGTCGAACGCTGCTTCAACCGCCTCAAGCAGTTTCGCGCGATCGCCACCCGCTTCGACCAACTGGCCACCCGCTACAAGGCCGGAGTCCACCTCGCCTCACTGATCCTCCGGCTCCGCGAACCCGCCCAAGACCGTTTGTCAGACAGACCCTAGGAACGGTCGACTGCGTCGAGGGCGTGTTCTTTGAGGAAAACTCCCGCATGGGCTGCGGCTTCCTCCGCGGTCGCGTAGCGCGCCCCATCGGTGACCGCGGCGGATGCTCCATCAGCGCCCACACCTGTCCAACTCCAGTCACCGGACGGCGCCTGCACCAGTTCGGCCGTCCCCCCGTAGAGTGCGAGCGTGCTCCTGCCCGCCGTCGCGGGCGCTGAGCGGCTGACGGCGTCGGGCCATTTCTTACGGGCACCCTGCCGGGTGATGCCCCAGACAGCCCCCATCTGCTCGTAACTGGCACCGTAGGAGCCGGCGGTTGCTGCCGCGTGCGCGGTCAATCGCCTGACCTCGGCATCCATCACCTTCCAAGCGGCCAGGACGGACAGTGCCACGTCAACGGGATGTGCTTCCCACATGCGGTCTGCGGGCGATCCGGTCTGTTGGGAGCGAATCGCCGAGGCCAGCGGATTCAAGGCGTCGTACAGCGCCTTGTGGAGTTCTGCCTGCTCTTCCGGGGTGATCTCAGAGACCATCATGCGACAACTATAGTTTCCGAATCCTCGCATGGGAACCAGAGTTTACATACTGTCTCGCTTGCGGCCCAGCCGCATCAGCGAGACAGACCCTCCAGGGCTGCGCCAGGCGACGTTCGCCCCGGGGGCGACTTGGCGGAGGCGTTCGTCGGCAGCGCGCTTGTTCGCCAGATGATCTAGCGGCGGATCATGCTGCCCTGTTCCTCATGGTCAGCGTCACCGGGTCACTCGACGAGAGCGCGGGTCCGGCGCTTCCTGCGTCAGCCGGAAAGCTCCGCGACAAACCCAGCCAGTCGGCCCCCGCCCGCCATCCGCCCGAGCCGTCACCGCTGGACCCTCACCCGTCCCGAAGCGGTTGACCGAGAGGGACCGGATCCAACTCAAGGACGTACTGGCGAACCTCCCCGAACTGGACGCACTCGCCGGACACGTCCGCTCCTTCGCCCACATGCTCACCCAGTTACAGGGCCACCGGTTGCCGGCATGGATCGAAGCGGCGACCACCTCAGACCTGCCCAGCCTCCAGCGATTCGGCCGGCACCTGGAGCGGGACCTCGGCTCCGTCACCGCCGGACTCTCACAGCAGTGGAACTCCGGAGTCGTCCAGGGGCACGTCAAGCGGATCAAGATGCTGAAGCGCCAGATGTTCGGCCGTGTCGGCTTCGAACTCCTCAGCAAGCGGCCTTGCTCCACTTCTGAAAAGGCTGCTCGACACCAGCCGAAGCCCTCGACGAACACAGATGCATCAGGTCAGGGGACGTACGACGCTTGCCCCGAGCGATACCGGCAGATGCGCGACGAACACGGCGCGCGTGAGCACCGCTTGGTGCAGTTCAGCGCCGAGCGGCTCGGCTGTTTCCGGTCAGGCTGCCGGGGAGGTCAGGACGGCCTTGGCCGCCGGCCGGAGATTCCTGACCATCGGATTCGGGTCGCCCTTGCGGCTGACCAGGACGACCTGGCTGGGGGGAGCGCCCTTGATCGGGACGGTGACGAGGTCGGGACGCAGTGAGCTACGCCGATCGCCGACCGGTAGCACGGCGATCGCCCTGCCACTCGCGATGAGTTCGAGCTTGTCCTCGTAGCTCTCGACCGGCGGCACGCCGGCTCCGAGGATCCGGTAGGAAGTCCAGTCCGCGGTTTCGAACGCGCACGGCGCCGCCTTCTCGCCGGCCAGTTCTTCCGCGGTCACCGAAGCGCGGTCGGCCAAGGGATGGCCGCGCGGGACCACGAGCATCCGGGGCTCCTCGTACAGTGGAGTGGTGAACACGTCGTCGGCGGCAAGCGGCAGCGGGGCCCGCGCGATCAGGGCGTCGACGCGCTTGTCGGCCAGCGCCCCGACGTCGCGGCAGCTCAGGTACCGGGTGGCGATCTCGGCGTCCGGGTAACGGCGGCGCAGTTCCCGTACGGCGGCAGTGATCACCAGGTCTTCAACGTAGCCGATGGTGATTCGTTCGGTCTCGGCTTGTTCACGCACGGCCAGTTCGGCCTGGCGGGCGGCCTGCAGCAGGGCTTGGGCCTGGGGGAGGAACCTCTGGCCAGCCGGAGTGAGCCGGGTCCCCTGGGGTACGCGGTCCAGCAGTCGTACGCCGAGATACTTCTCGAGCCGTTGAATCTGGCGGCTCAGTGCCGGCTGGGCCACGTGCAAGTCGGTGGCGGCCCGGCCGAAGTGCTGGTGCGCCGCCACCACGGTGAAGTAGCGCACCAGCCGCAGTTCCAGGTCCTGTCCGAGATCGTTCACCCTTCCAGCCTACGCGTTATGCCGTTTCGGAATGACTAGTTGCCGAACCGGTCTTGGACGGCCATGCCGTCCTGGGCCTTGACTGAAGGAACAACGTTTCCCCAAGAAAGCGACAGGTGCGATGAAGGCGATCCAGCTCCACGAAGCGGGCGGCCCGGAAGTTTTGCAGTATGACGAGGTGCCGCTTCCCGAGATCGGCCCGGGCGAGGTGCTCGTCCGGGTGCACGCGGCGGGCATCAACCCGCCGGACTTGTACCTGCGTGAGGGGATGAAGGTCATGCCGGCCGAGATGAGGCCGGCGCTGGAGTTCCCCCTGATCCCCGGAACGGACATGTCAGGCGTGGTCCAGGCGGTCGCTCCGGACGTGCTGGGGTTCGCCGTCGGTGACGAGGTCTTCGGCATGCTGCGGTTCCCCGGATTCGACGGCCGGACGTACGCCGAGTACGTGGCCGCGTCGGCTTCGGACCTGGCTCACAAGCCGACCGGTATCGACCACGTACAGGCGGCTGGGGCGCCGATGGCCGTGCTTACGGCCTGGCAGTACCTGGTTGATCTCGGCCACGACGTGCCGTCTCCTTTCACCGGCCAGGTGCACCAGCCGGTGCCGATCACGCCGGGGATGACCGTGCTGGTCAACGGGGCCGCCGGTGGAGTGGGCCACTTCGCGGTGCAGCTGGCGAAATGGAAGGGGGCACACGTGATCGCGGTGGCCTCGGGGCGGCACGAGCAGTTCCTGCGCAAGCTCGGCGCCGATGAGTTCATCGACTACACCAGGACGCAGGCCGCGGACGTGGTCAGCGGCGTCGACCTGGTGATAGACACCGTCGGTGGCCCGCACAGCTCACGCTTCCTGACCGTGCTCAAGCGCGGCGGCACCATGCTTCCGGTGTTCTTCGCCCAGTACGACCCGGAAGAGACGGCGAGTCTGGGCATCACAGTCTCGGACACTCAGGTGCGTTCCAACGGCCCCCAGCTCGCCGAGATCGGGCGCCTGTTCGACGAGGGCAAGCTCCAGGTCGGGGTGGACAGCACCTACCCGCTGCCCGAGGCGGGCAGCGCACACACACGAGCCGCGCAGGGCCACCTCCAAGGCAAGATCGTGCTAACGGTGGTCTCGTGATCGCCGGACTCCAGCAGTGTGCCTGAAGGGTTGGTGCCGAGGATGTACTGAAGATGAGTGCCGAACTGCGGTGTGATTTTCGCCGAGTAGCAGCCGGGCGTTGAGCAGCGTCACCGATCGGAGACTGCGGCCGGTCAGTGAACTGAGTAGTCGTCACGCTTCTGACCCGGGGTTGTGTAGGTTGGCTGAGCGACTTGCCGACTGTGCTGGATCACCGAATCTGCACAGAGTCTGTGTGAATGGGTGCGGCGGTGGCACTGGATCGGCGTCAGCCAGGGCGGGATGACTGTCTCCTGCTCAGCCTGGGCGGTTGTAGTGATCATGGCTGTCACGAGGCGACGAAGTTGCTGCCGTCCGGTGTCGATCAGGAGGACGACCGGCTGCCAAGGGCGTGCCAGTTCACCCACGGGGACGACGTGGTGTTGCCAGTGCCCTGGCGGGCGGGAGTCTGCTGGGGCACTCGCTCGGGCGGACCTGCGTTGTGCCGGGCCGTGAACCGGGAGCTGACGCCAGCATCGCAACTGGTCCTGCACAATCGCTCCATGATGCGACGCCGCCAGCCGGTTCAGGACAAGGACGTTGCGTTGCCCGGACGATGCGGAGTTTCTTCTCCAGCTGTCTTCGGACGAGCGAGATGACTCTGAGCTAGTTGCCGTGCGCTACCGGAGCCGCATGTGGGGGCGTGCCGGATCCAGACTGACGGACCAGAAGAATCTCTCGCGGTCCCGATATTACGTAGGGGTCTCCGCTGATGTTGCCGCATTCGAGGACTTGGCGAAGCGAGTGACTCTGGTCGCCGACACACTGCTCTTGTCCGGTGAACTGAGCCGAGCCATATCGCCTGAGAGTCTCCAGATCCACTGGGTGACATGGTGCAGGAGCAGCTAGGCGCTTCCATCCTCCAGAGCGTGGGGCAGCTGCCCGGCGAAGACGGTGTCGTTCGCGGCGCGCGCGGCGGCTCGTACCGACTCCTTGGTCCAGGCCATCCGAGCGTGTGCCGAGGGGGCCAGTAGGGCCCGGTCCTCCAGCGGAAGGCTCCATGGCCGGCCCTTGCGGACCGCGTCCGCACCCTCACGCCGCAAAACCGGCACCAGCTTCCCGAAGGCACGCGGGCTCAGCCTGGTGAACGGGGCTATGCAGGACGGCTCCGATGCCGTGATCACACCAGCCACAGCAAGATCACCTCACTCGTGGCCAGCAGTTACGGGGCAACCTTTAGTTGATGATTTCGGCGCGGTCATCCAGACGGATTGCGGCCAGCCGGTCTCGCCACATCTGCAGAGCTTCGGGCGTCTGTCGCCTCCAGTCGGTGACCTCGCCGACGATCAGGAGCGGATCCCTGCTGCGATAGGAGCGGGTGGGATTACCAGGGAACTTCTTGTCGGTGACGTTGGGGTCGTTCTCGAACTTCCCGGTCGGTTCGACGACATACACTCGCGGGGTCCCTTCCCCGGAGGCGAGTTCGGCGGCGAGTCCCGCGCCATCGCGCAAAGCAGTGAAGTAGATGTGGTTCATCACGATGTCGGGCCGGTAGTTGGAGCGGAAACCCGCGGTGAGGTGATCGCCGACCCGTAGCTTGGCCTTTGTGCCGTGAAAGAACGGCCCCTCGTCCAATACCTCGTCCATCGTCGCAGGTTATCAAACCTGGCTGCCATGACAGCGAGCTGTCCATGACAGCTCGGGGGCCGTGATCACGCCAGCTACAGCAAGATCATATATCGGGCCGGCGCCCCGGAACGGTGATGGTCCTGTCCCATCCGCCCGCCGCAGCAAGACGGCATCCTGGTCGACCCGGGTGAGGGGATGGCGCCCGGTCCCGTGCGCGGCCTGCGACAGCCTGCGCGCTCCATATACGGGCCAGGCCCCCGATCGCGGCCCGGTGACACGGTGAGCGAGCGGCTCGGCCCGGTCACATGGCACGCTGCTTCTCCTTTTCATCCCACTCGCGGGTGTCGCGCGGCTCCACGTACGGCTCTTCCTGCTCGGGCAGTCCGCCGACGATGGCGCGTTCGCGGCTCATCTCGGCGTCGAATTCCAGGCCGAGGAGGATGGCGAGATTGCTGATCCACAGCCAGATCAGGAAGATGATCACGCCTGCCAACGTGCCGTACGTCTTGTTGTACGAGCCGAAGTTGGCCGTGTAAAGGGCGAAGCCGGCGGAGGCGGCCATCCAGATCACCAGCGCGAGGAAGCTGCCTGGGGTGACCCAGCGGAAGCCGCGTCCCTTGGCGTTCGGAGCCGCCCAGTACAGCACGGCGATCATGACGGTGATCAGCAGTACCAGCACGGGCCATTTCGCGATCGACCACACGGTGACCGCCGTTTCGCCGAGCCCGAGGATGTCTCCCGCACGGCGGGCGAGGCTGCCGGTGAAGACCACGATCAGGGCGCTGACCGTCGCCATGACCATCAGGGCGGCGGTGAGGGCCAGCCGCAGGGGCAGCACCTTCCACACCGGTCGGCCTTCCGGAATGTCGTAGACGACGTTCGAGGAACGGATGAACGCCGCGACGTATCCGGAGGCGGACCACACCGCGGCGACCAGGCCGACCGCCGCCAGGACCGACCCGGCGCCCGGACCGCCCTGGAGCTGGCGGACCGCGCCCGAAACGATGTCACGCGCGGCGCCCGGGGCCAGCCGCTGGAGGTTGTCCAGGACGGATTGGGTGGTGGATGCGCCGGCCACTCCGAGTAGCGACACCAGCACCAGAAGGGCGGGGAAGAGGGACAGAACGCTGTAGTAGGTCAGTGCGGCGGCCCGATCGGCCAGCTCGTCGCCCTGGAACTCCTTCAGCGTCCGCTTCAGCACCGCTGACCAGGACTTCTTCGGGAGGTCCGTAGGGTCGTCGGGAGCGTTCCGCTCGACATCGGGTTCGGGGCCGGGGCCGTGGGCGGGCTGCTCGGGGCCCGCTTCGGGGCCGGGCCGACGGCTGTCATCGCGCATGTCCCTGTTCGAGGGAGCCGGGGTGTCCTCCATAAGAGGCGACTGTCCCGTCGAATCCTCTGCAAACATGCCAGGCCCTTCACCCACGAGGGCACTGCCGGCCAGGTCCACCCGCCGTGCGGCGCCCCGCTTCCACGGCCGAAGCAGGGTCGCCGGGTCGGCTGACGGGCAGGCGCACGGCGATCGCACGCCCTAGCCGTACCTCTGCGGGTTACCGGTCCGCCCGCGCCCGGAGTGCCGCCCCGCTGGCGTGGGCCGAGAAAAAGAAGCCGACGGGCAAGAAGCGCATCCGCTCCACACCGGTCCGCTGATCACGGACCCGCAACAAAACAAGCGGACGCGACCGATCGGTCTAGACGGTGCGGGTGACGGTGACCATGACGGTGACGGGTACAGCCGGGCCGTGCCAGGCCAGGTAGGCGGTGACGGCGGTCCGCACGTCTTCGCGGACCTGCCGGGCGACATCGACGACGCGGCGGTCCGCGTGCAGCACGCACCGCACCTCCACGTTCCAACCGCTGTCCGGAGTGAGTTCGCAGCGGATGCCGGCCGCCTCGCGGTGCGGGGTGGTTCCTGCAGCCCGGGACCGGTGCACGTGCAACGCCGCCAGCGCCAGCCGGTCGGCGAGCGTGGGCTGGAGCGCGGCCACGCCGGGTGCGTCCAGGGCGGCCCTCGCTGCCGCTCGGTGGATGTTCTCGCGGTGGGAGGTGGTCATTATCGGCTCAGCTCCGCCCGTTCGCCACCGGCACGCGGGAGGGTTCCAGCACGGCGTTGATTTCCACGTCCACGGTGGTGACGGCGATGCCGAGGACGTGCTCAGCCGTATGAAGGACGGCTCGGCGTACTCCCTCCGCTCGTCCTCGCAATGGCTGGTCGAGTGTGGCTGCCAACGTCATGGCGACGGCGTGGCTGCCCTTCGCGGGGATCACGCGGCAGCTGGCGGCGCGGACGCCGGGCACCGTGTCGGCAGCCCGGCGCAGGACTTTCGCGGCGGCGCTCTCGGAGATGCGCAGGTCGTGATCGGGGTCGTCCAGTAGCAGCACGGTGCCCAGCCGCACCTCGGAGCGGACCGCATTGATGACCCGGGTGGCGAGGCTTTGGCCGTCAGGCTGTTCCTCGGCGCGCAGAGCCCTGGTCGCCCGGTCCAGGGCTGTCAGGCCTTCGATTGCGTCGCGGCAGTAGGGGCAGTGGCTGCTGTGCGGATCTGCGGCGTCGGCCGCGTCGCGGGCCTGTTTCCAGGCACGGCCGAGGGGGCGTCCGCAGGGCAGCAGCTCGGCGCCGGCCAGATGCTCGGCGTCGGGGCGCAGAGGCGCTTCGGCCCTGGCGGCGCCCACCCTTTCGGGCTCGTCGCCGGAGGTGGGGTGCGGGTCGTCTAGCGCCATGGGCGCATCGCCTCCATCAAAGCGCGTCGTGCGCGAAAGAGTCTGCCGCGCACCGTTTGTTCGCTGCTGCCCACCACGTGGGCGATCTCGTCGTAGTGCAGGCCGTGCAGTTCCCGCAGTACCCAGCACACCCGAAGCTCGGGGCGCAATCCCAGGAGCGCTTTCGTCAGGGCGGCCGCCGCTGCGTCCGTTTCGGCGATTCGGGGCGGTGAGCTGTCCGCGGCCACGGCAGCGGGTTCGGGGAGGGTGTCCAGGGGCAGCGGGTGGGGCGGGTGGCGCAGCGTGTTGAGGCATCGGTTCGTCACGATCCGGTACATCCAGGTGCCGAACGAGGCGCTGTGCCGGAATTCCGGCAGCCGCCTCCAGGCGCTGAGGAAGGCTTCCTGGACCGCGTCCTCGGCGTCCGTCCGATTGCCGAGGAGATGCTGGGCGAGGGCGAGCAGTCGGCCGCTGTGGCGGCGGACAAGGACGGCGAAGGCGTCTTCATCCCCTTCCGAGGCCCGGACCGCCAGCGTGCCGTCGTCCAGGGCGTCGGCAAGGGCCTGCTCTGCGGCGACGCCGGCGGACGGCAGCGTTGGCGGCCGCGTTGGGGGGCTTGCGCCGCGTGGGGGCTGGGGGCCGATCCGGTTACGCATCTGCCGCTCGCTTCCTACCGAAGACGCCTGTCGCGGCCCGCGCACGTACTCCTCGATGGTAGGCGGTGTGCGCTGCGCGAGCCGTGTGAGGAATGACGGCGCGAGGTGTCCTAAGGAATGAGGGCGCCGTACCGGCGCCCGGATGGACCCCTGGGGAGGTTCTCATGTCGGACACCATCAACCCCACCGCGGGCGGGAGCGTGTCACCTGCTGCCGGCAGCACCCTCACGGGCCGCACCGGCGCAGGGACGGCCCCCGAGACGCGGGGTCGGACGACCATCGCCGACAGCGTCGTCGAAAAGATCGCAGGAATGGCCACCCGCGAGGTACCGGGCATTCACAGCCTCGGCTCCGGTATCGCCCGCACGCTCGGGGCGGTGAGCGACAAGGTCGCCGGCGGGCGTCCCAGCGTGTCCCGCGGCGTGAAGGTCGAGGTGGGCGAACGGCAGGCCGCCGTGGATCTCGACGTGGTCGTGGAGTACGGCGTGGCCATCGTGGACATCGCTGCCGACGTCCGCACCAGCGTCATCACCGCCGTGGAACGTATGACCGGCCTTGAGGTCGTGGAAGTGAACATCGCGGTCGACGACGTCTACCTGCCCGACGACGAGGACGAGGAGGCGGGCGAGGGGCGCGTTCAGTGACCCTCGCATCCCCCCGGACTCGCCAAGCCGAGAAACAACCGACGCGAAATTCAGGTGAGTGAAATGAGCGCAGCAACCGTGGGCCTGCTGGCCGGCATGGCCCTGGGCTTCGCCGCATTCTTCGGCGGCTTCTGGGCGTTCCTGCTCGTGGCGTTCCTGGGCCTGGTGGGCCTGATCATCGGCCGCGTGCTGCAGGGTGACCTGGAGATGTCCGACTTCACGCGTTCCCGGAACCGGCTGTGACCCCGCAACCGGCCCCCGCCCCCTCCCGGGGAGTTCCAGGCCCCTCCCGGCCGGTCCTGTCCCTGGCCGAACGCGGTGCCACGGTGATCCCGGACAAGGTGGTGGCCCGCATCGCCGTCCGCGCCACACAGGAGGCACTGGCCACGCAGACGGACACCTCAGCCGTTCACGCGAAACTGGCCGCTCCCCACGCGTCGGTCACGGCCGGCAGCGGCACGGCACGGCTGGGACTGACTCTGGAGATGCCCTACCCGATAGACCTCGCCGCTGCCTCCCGTGAGGTGCAGCAGTACGTCACCGAGCGGGTCGCCCATTTGACCGGGATGCGCATCACCGAAGTCACTCTCGCCATCGAGCGACTGGTTCCCTCCGAGGGCCTGGAACATCGACGCGTGGAGTGAACCGGTCCGCATCCCCACCGGAAGGAGAGCCCGGCATGGAACGGGACCAAGACCGCCCGGCCGACCGGAGGCAACCCACCGCGACCGACCGCCAGCAGCCCACCGCGACCGACGGCGAGCAGCACACCCCGGCCGACCAGGTCACCTCCCGCACCGTGGGGCAGCTGTCCAAGCAGCCTTCGGCCGGCGCGCAGCCGACTGCCAGGCGCCCGTGGTCCGCGCGCCGCATACCCGCCGCCCTGACGGCCCTGCTCGTCGCAGCTGCGGCCGGGACCCTGTTGTTCGACGTCGTCAGGGTCCGGGCGGGCCGGCCGGCCGCGGCCTGGCGCACGCGCCTGGCCGACGAACTGGCCACCCGCCCGTTGGATGACGTCTCGATACGGATCGGCGCCGCCGTCATCGCCGTCCTCGGCCTCTGGCTGGTCGTCCTGGCACTCACCCCCGGCCTGCGTAACCAGCTCCCCCTGAAGACTCCCGACGCCCAGATGCGCGCCGTGCTGGACCGCGACGCCGCGGCACTCCTGCTGCGGGACGCTGCGATGCGCGTCCCCGGCGTCAGCGCTGCCAGGATCCGTGTCTTCCAGCACCGTGTCCGGGCGCGCGCGGACGTGCGTTTCCGCCCCGCCGCTGAGGTAAAGGGCGATCTCGTGATGGCTCTGCGGGAGGAACTCGACCGGTTCGCCCTTGCCCGCGCTCCTCGGCTCGCCGTGCAGGTCCGAACCCGACCGAAATGATCTGAAGTGGCCTGAAGTACTCCGTCCGCGGACGGCCGCCGGCGAGCCAGTGACAGGAGTGGGATCCCATGGAGAAGAAATCCGCCGTCAACCGAGTCCTGCTGGCCCTGGCAGGCATCGTCCTGCTCGGCACCGGCCTCCTCGTCCTTACGGGCAGCTTCGACCTGTACCGGCGCTGGCACCTGACACCACCCGACGGCTGGCCCCTGACCGCGCCCGGCGGAGTCCTGCTCGACGACGCCGACCGCACCCGCTGGACGGACGAAAGTTGGTGGTGGCCCGCCGTCATCGCCGTCCTGGCCGTCGTCCTCCTGCTCGCCCTCTGGTGGCTGCTGGCGCAACTGCGCCGTGCCCGCCCCGGCCACACCCCTGTGGGCGGCCCCCCTGCCGTGGACGGGGTGGAACTGCGCGAGCGCGCCCTCCGCGACGCTCTCGCAGCCGACGCCAGGCACCTGCCCGGCGTCCACCAGGCCCGTGCACGCATGGTCGGCCCGCCCAGCCGGCCCGAAGCCCAACTCGACCTCACCCTCACCCCCGGCAGCGAGCTCGGCCCCGTCCTGCGGGCGCTGAGCGAAGGGCCGCTGGAACGCGCCCGCCGGTCCACCGGTCGGAAGCTTCCCGCGAAGGCGCAGCTTCGGGTGGCCCCGCACAAGGCCCATCGCGCCGAATAGCGCCTCCACCGGCCGTACCCGGGGCGGACGTACGTGCCGTCGGACCCGACCCTGGCCGGCCTCGTCGGCCCACCGCTTCGTCCGGCCGATTGGCGGCAGCACTTCGGGACACAAGCGCGTTGGTGTGAACCTACTGCTCGCGCTGATGGCCCCCCGCGACCTCGGCCGGCCGCGGTGCGGGTTCCGCCGGGGCATGTGGCGGTGGACTACCTGCCCACCGAACTGCGCTTAGGGGACGCCTCCCTCCTGCTGACCGCGCTGTGCGCGGGCCAGGCCCCCGCCGCCACCCCGCCGGGCCGGGTCGGCATCGACGACGTGATCGCCGAGAAGCTCGACCACGCGATCACCGCGGCCATGCGCGAGGCCGGCATCCCCGGTGTGGGCGTCGGCCTGTAGATCGACGGCGACGACGACTACGTACGCGCCTTCGGCACCTCCGACAAGACCACCGGCACCCCCGTCAAGACCGACATGCACACCCGCATCGGCAGCGTCACCAAGCCATTCACTGTCACCGGCGTCCTCCAGCTCGTCGACGACGGGAAGGTACGGCTCGACGCGCCGATCTCGACGTACCTCGACGGGGTCCCCGGCGGCGACCGCATCACCGTCCGGCAGCTCGCCGATATGCGCAGCGGCCTCTACAACTACACCGAGGACCCGCGCTGGCTGGCCGTCTTCAAGGCCGACCCGTACCGTGCCTGGACCCCGCAGCAGCTGCTGGACATTGCCTTCCGGCACCCGGCGAAGTTCCCGCCCGGGGCACGCTGGGAGTATTCCAACACCAACACAGTCCTGCTCGGCCTGCTCGTCGAGAAGATCAGCGGACAGCCCCTGCACACCTACCTGCAGCAGCACGTCTTCGCACCGGCCGGCATGGACGCGACCTCGCTGCCGACCGGCGCCGAGATCACCGGCCCGTACGTGCACGGCCACACGAACTTCACCCCCGACGGCGCGACCGTCGACGCCTCCGGTTGGGACCCGTCCTGGGGCTGGGCGGCCGGCGCGATGATCTCCACCATCGACGACCTGCACACCTGGGTTCCGGCCATGGTCAGCGGGCGGCTGCCGGACGGCGACCGGCTGCTGGGACCGGCCGTCCAGGCCCAGCGGCTGCGCATGCTGCCCCCCGGGCACCCAGGACTGGGCTACGGGCTCGGCATCGCCGACTTCGCCGGCTGGATCGGCCACAACGGCGAGCTACCCGGCTACGAGACCATCGCCGTCCGCCTCCCGCAGGACCGTGCCACCCTGGTGATCGTCGTGAACTCCGACATCGACGGGAAGTTCGGCAACCTGAGTTCCCTCATCGCCAACCGACTGCCATGGTCATTCCTCGCCCATGCCGGCCTGACCATCCACCCACCACACCCACCGAACTTACGAAAAGATCAGTAGGTAGAGGGCACCCGATGAGAGAGGAGCCTTTGCGTGTCCGATGTCACTGCTTTGGTGTGCGTGTTTTCTGGCCCTGGTCTGCTTGTTGTTCGTCAGTGGACTTGCGTGCCTGGCGTACCGTTACCCGGTGCTTACACAGCCACTGACGTTTGCCCTCACGGGCGTTGGGGTGTTCGTCGCAGTGGTCAGCACGGTGGTGGCAGTCAACCCCAGGTAGCCCCACCCACGGGGGGAGCCACTGCGGGTGCTGCTCGGCATGTCCGGTACGGGCAAGACGCGCCTGCTTGCCGGGAACGCCGCGGGCCGTCCCGTCACGGGCATTCCCTGCACCGGCTGGTTCACCCTCGCGGTGGCGGTGATCGTCTTGCCCGATCCGGTTGCGGAGACGATGGCTCCGGGCTCCTTGCGGGGGCACAGGTGACCTTGCAGGGAATCCGACCCGCTTCCGGAACGCGGATTTCTGGTTGTGAATGGGCGCGGCGGTGGCACTGGACGGGCGTCACTCAGGGTGGGGTGGCTGTCACCTGCTTAGGCTCGGCAGCTGTCGTGATCATGGCTGTCACGAGGTGACCAAGCTGCTGCCGTCCGATGCCAATCACACGGCCGGCTGGCTGCCATGGGCGTGCCAGTTCACACTTGGCTGCGACTGAAGTGCAGGTCAGAACAGCCTTCTGCCGTTCGTGCTCACTGTCACTGAGGTGAGAGATCGGGAACTGTCCACTGCCATCAGGTGAGAGATGCGCACGTCGCGCACTGTCACGAAAGCGGGAGGTCACAGCCGTGTGGGTTCGCGTTGCGGCTCCGTCGGGGTCGGGGCGGACGGCCGCGCGGCTAGGGCCTGTTGCGAAAGTGGATCTTGTTCGTTGGTGATCACCTGTCGTGGGACGTGGAGATCTGACGAACGGCCAGTGAGCCCGGCTTGAGCCGTCGCCGCCCTTGGGTATCAAGCCGGGCCGTCCGCAGGTGTGGACGCGACGGCAGCTGACAGACGGCATACGGTGGCGGACCCGCTCCGGTGCTCCATGGCGCGATCTGCCGAAACGCCATGGGCCGTGGGACCGTCTATGACCTGTTCCGGCGCTGGCAGCGGGACGGGACCTGGGCCAGGATCCTCACACGGCTCAAGGCCGAGGCGGATGCCAAGGGCCTGATCACCCGGGACGTCAACGTCGACTCCACCGTCTGCCGAGCCCACCAGCACGCCGCCGGGGCGGCGAAAGGGGGATCTCCAGAAGGAACCGCCCGGCGGAGTGTTCGTCGAGCCGGCCGACCACGGCCTCGGAGGGTCCCGCGGCGGGCTGACCAGCAAAATCCACCGTGCCGTCGAGCAGGGACAGAAACCGCTCTCGGTGGTGATCACCGCAGGGCAGCGGGGCGACTCCCGGCAGTTCGAGCAGGTCCTGGAAGCAATCCGGGTGCCCAGGCTGCGCCTGGGCAGGACGCGCAACCGGCCGGACCGCGTCCGGGCCGACAAGGCGTACGACTCCCGCAGTAACCGCCCTACCTGCGCAGACGCGGGATCAAGGCCACCATCCCGGTGCCTGCGGACCGGGTCCGCAACCGGCCGAGGCGCGGATCGCGCGGCGGGCGGCCGCCGAAGTTCGACAAGAACGACTACCCGAAGCACCCGCTCCCGTACTCCCACCCACATGTCCCCACTCATGGGCACACGCTAGCGAGATGCACAACCCTTGGGGGGCACGGAGATGGCGAATGGCAGGACCGTATCCTGAGGCGGAGGACGTAAGGACTACCGACGCGTCGCACCGTGTGTCGCAGACGGCGGTGCCCCACCGCGGGTATCAGATACCCGTCAAGCGATCAGGAGTTGACCAGTGATCAGTCTGGCCGCAGCAGGGGGAGTGGCCCTGGTCGAACTGGGCATGGCCGTGACCCCGGGACCGAACATGATCCACCTCGCCTCTCGAGCGATCACCCAAGGCCGTAGGGCGGGCCTGGTCAGCCTGAGCGGGACCGCCGTTGGATTCCTGTGCTACCTGCTGGCCGCGGCCGCGGGATTGTCCGCGTTGTTCGCCGCCGTGCCGCTGGCGTTCACCGTGGTTAAGCTCGCCGGAGCCGCCTACCTGGCCTACCTGGCCTGGGGCATGCTCAAGCTGGGCGGCCGCTCGCCCTTCGCGCCGGCCCAGGACCTGCCTGTGGTCTCCGACGTCCGCCTGTTCTCGATGGGGCTCCTGACCAACCTGCTCAACCCCAAGATCGCTCTCATGTATGCCGCCCTTCTGCCCCAGTTCATGGATCCGCAGGCGGGTCCGGACTGGGCACAACTGCTCCAACTCGGTGGTGTGCAGATCATCGTGGGGCTCTCCGTGAACGCTCTGATCATGCTGGGGGCAGCACGCGTTTCGGGACTCCTGGCCGCCCGGCCCCGCGTGATGACCGCCCAGCGGTACGGAGCAGGTGGCCTGCTCGGCGTCTTCGCGCTGCGCACAGCCCTGTCCCGTACGCCTGTCTCGGCCTAGGGCATGTTGTGACAGTGCTGGTCACAGCCATTCATTGATCGCTGCGACCAGCACTGTCGCTTCGTAGCGGACGGCGAGTTCGTGGTACCTCATGGCGACGGCACGGTGGCGCTTGAGCCGGTTGATGCCGCACTCGACCGCGTGCCGTTGCTTGTAGTGGTTCTTGTCGAACTTCGGCGGCCGCCCGCCGCGCGATCCGCGCCTCAGCCGGTTGCGGACCCGGTCCGCAGGCACCGGGATGGTGGCCTTGATCCCGCGTCTGCGCAGGATAGGAGCGGTTGCTGCGGGAGTCGTACGCCTTGTCGGCCCGGACGCGGTCCGGCCGGTTGCGCGTCCTGCCGAGGCGCAGCCTGGGCACCCGGATTGCTTCCAGGACCTGCTCGAACTGCGGGGAGTCGTCCCGCGGCACTGCGCAAGCCGACGCTCGCGGCGTGGACGGCCGCGCAGCTGGCCCGCAGCCGGCCCAGGGAAGCGCATGGCCTGGCCGAGCTTGGCGAGGCGCTCCGTGCGGCGCACCAGACGCTGGGCGCCGGGCAGCTGCGGAAGCTCTCGCATGATCAGCATGTCGTGATCGGGCGCCTCGCCCGTACGGCGCGCGCTCTGGCGGCCGAGGCCGGTCAGGCGGTGAGTGAGCCGGTGCTGCACGAGGTCGAGGAGATCCTGCATGCGGTGCTCGCCGATGCGGGGGTGCCGCACAGTGGGAGGCCGGCCGTCTGGTCAAGGCCCCGCAGGCGGTCAGAGGGTTCACCGGCCTCGAACCGCTGCCCGGCACCACCCCACCCCGCCGCACACAGGCCCGGCCCGCCGGGCCCGCCGCAGAACCCACTCAGCCTCCTCCGGCGCCGGGCCCACGGGCTGAGCAGGCACGCCGCGAGCGCGTGAAGGCGGCCCGGGCGGAGGCGGCCGAGGCGCTGGCCGCAGCGGAACGCCTGGAGGCCGAGCAGACCGCAGCGCAGGCGCTGGCGGTCCGCGCGGCCGCTGCCCTGACGGCGGCCGAGGAAGACGCACGGGCCGCGACGGAGCGGCTGGAGACGGCGTACGCGGCGAACACCGACGCGCTCGCCCGCCATCGAGAGGCGCAGCGCGCGGCAGCGCGGGCCCGGACGCGGGCCCAGACACCGGCACGCAAGACCGAGAAGCTCACCAGCTGAGGTCCGTAACAGGGTGCGCAGGGGGCGTTTCGGCGGTGAAACCAGCGCCCCGGGCGGGCCTCGGTCCGCCCGCCCCCAGGGGGTGGTGTCGGTGGTGGGAGTGACCATGGGGAGATGAACGACGGCATGGCGCCCGTCTGCCGGTACGCGGGTCTCGACGGGTTGTGCGAGCAGGTCCGGGTCGCCCTCGCGGGATGGGTGCCCCGGCTGCTGGGCGCTCATGTGCACCGGTCGGTGCGGGGGCCTGCGGACGTGGCGCGGCTGGTGGCCGCGGTGGCGGATGCCGCCGGGCTCACGGTTCTTCCCGGGGACGGGCCGCTCGCGCGGGCGGAGCTCCACGCGGCGGCCGTCAGGGCGTTGGCGGCCGCCCGGGGCCGGCCGGGGGCGGAGGCACGGGCGGAGCTTGCCGCCGCGCGCGCCGGGTGCCGCCGTGCGGCCGTCGCGCTCGGCGTGCCGGTCCCCGTCGTACTCTGACCTGGGCCTATTCCTCCACCGCGGGGGCGGCCGGTCATTCCAGCACCCCCAGGGCGGTGTCGGGACGGCAGGCCGGGCGGGCCTCTACACCCTCGGAAAGGGCGCGCCGGGCAAGATCGGCGGTGGCGGCCTTGCAGCGGGTGCGGGTGTCCCAGCAGCTGCCGACGTGCACCCGAGCAGCCGGCCGTCCGGCACCGATCCCGTACTCGATCAGCCACTCCGGAGACGGCGGCGCAGGCCTGCGCGCCGCCTCGACCACAGGGTGCTGCTCCTCGGCAGCTATCCAGTCGCGGGTCCGCTGGAGATCCTGGAGCTGGACGCGTTCAAGGAAACGCAGAAGTTCCAGCCGCGGACCGCCGACGGGAGGCGGTGCGCTGGACATCGCTGCTTCCCGTACTGCGCCGCTCGCGCGTCCCTGCACGACGCGTACAAGGGAGAGGCATCCACCCCGTACCTGCATGTCTGGGCGTGGCAGCGGACGCAGGGTCCGGTCGGGACGGGCGCGGGTTGCGCGAGTGCCCCGCCGAGGTCACCGGCCTGGTCCCCCTGTCCTGTCTCAGCGAAGACGCCCGCCTCCTGGCGTCGGGCAGCCAGTTCGCACAGGGTCTCGGGTGATCCGTATGTCAGCGCGCGGGCCAGAGCGTCGATACGCGATCACCCACGTGGGCCTGGACACCTGCGGGGCTTCGAGCGTGCCTGGAGCCCGGGAGGGAATCGACCATGCTGTCAGCGCAGGCCGAACCCCCACGAGCGGCCCGAGCCGGAAGCACGCCGCTGCTCCCGCATGGCCTTGCGGAACTGCTTGCGGGCCTCCGTCACCTCCCGGGTCAGCCAATGGCTGCCGCCAAAGGCGGTTTCCACCCGGTGCAGCAGCGGCTGGATCATGGCCAGGGCCTGCTCCGGGTCACCCGCCTCACCGATGCTGCGGGCCACCCGGTACGCCATCTCCTCGTCGCCCCGCTCGGCCAGCTCGTCCAGGTTCAAGTAGATCTGGCGGTACAGGGCGGCGGCCGTGTGGAAATCGCCTGTCAGCCAGGCGTTGTGGACCACCCGGTAGCGCAGGTCGTCCGACGCGCCCCGGCCGTCTTCCGCCAGCAGCAGCTCCGGCACGAGGGGCGCCAGCAGTGCGTACTGCCGGGCTGCTTCCTCGGGAGTGCGCCGCGCCCACGTCTCGTCCAGAACTCCGGAACCGCGGTACGAGGCGCAGGCCAGGTAGTAGCGAGCCGCCAGGGTGACGGAGTTGGAGGCGCCGAGCACCCGGGTGGCCTGCTCGATGATCTCAAGGAGCTCCCCCTCGTACCGGAGGCCGTCGCCGGGGCCGTATGCCGCCGCCTCGCCGACGCACACGACGCGTGCGGTGATGGTCTCCCGGTGGTCCACTCCGAAGACCCGCATCATGCGCGGCAGGATCCGTTCCAGCTCGTCCGGCATCTCGCGGCGGACGGCCCACGCCCAGAGGGTCGTGGCCTCCACGGTCAGCCAGTCGTCGGGGCCGAGCTCTGCGGTGAGGTCCTGCGCGAGTATGCGCAGCCGGTCGCCGTAATCGGCCGGACTGTCGTGACGGGTCGCCACGAGCTGCTCGAGACGCCGGTCCAGCAGGAGGCGGATCGGGTTGCCTGCAGGGTCGGCCGGGGCGTGCACGTCGAGTGCGGCCTCGTGGACCGTCGGAAGGTGGGCGGGGCGCGGCGGGATCGGTCCGGGAGCGTTCACAACGGTCGCGGGCGGGAGGCCGGCAGCAGCCCCGGCCGGGGCGGCGGCCTGCGCGTGCGCGATGTTCCTCAGGCGGCGGACCACCTCCTCCGCGTCGGCGGGACGCTGCCGGGGGTCCTTGGCGAGCAGGTCCAGGACCAGCCGGTCGAGCGCGGCGGGAATCCCGGGACGCAGGCCGCTCGGGGCGGGCGGCGGGACCTGGAGGTGCTGGGCCAGCAGCTCGTGCAGCTCGCCGCCGGTGAACGGCAGCCGTCCGGTGAGCAGTTCAGCCAGGACGCAGCCCAAGGCGTAGAGGTCGGCCCGCCCGTCCACCGGCACCCCGTCCGCACCGCCGGTCCAGCGCTCCGGAGCCATGTAGGGGAACGAGCCGATGATCATGCCGGTGGCCGTCAGGTTCGTGAGGGCTGGCGCCGGTCCGCCCTGCGCCTTGGCGATGCCGAAGTCAAGGACCTTCACGATCCCGCTCTTGGTGACCATCACGTTGGCGGGTTTGACGTCCCGGTGCACTATGCCCGCCCGGTGTGCGGCGCCGAGCGCGTCGGCGATGTGCACGGCCCACTCCAGGACGTCCGCGACCTCGGGAAGGCCGGCTCTCAGGACGGTGGCGAGGGTGTCTCCCTGGACCAGCTCCATGACCAGGAAGACCATGCCCTGGCCCTCCCGCAGGCCGCGGCCCACGTCGTGGACGGTGGCGATGTTCGGGTGCGAGAGGTTCCCTGCGAGGTTCGCCTCCCGCTCCAGCCGGCGGACGTCATCGGCGGTACCCGGGTATCCGATCTTGACGGCGACCCACCGGCCGACCCGGTTGTCCCATGCCCGCCACACCTCCCCGAAGCCTCCGCGGCCGAGCAATTCCTCCAGCTCATAACGGTCTTCGATCCGTTCCCGTACCTGCACCCGACGCCTCCTGTTCCGCGGCCCCGTCATTATGCGGGAGGGGGCACGGCCGAATGGAGGCGGCCTGACACCCCTTCAGCGACCGTGCTCCCGGCCGGACCGGAACAGGGCAGGTCCCGGGCCGCCACGGCGCGACGCGCGTCGCGCCCTCGGCCTGGGTGGAGAAGGCCGTCACGGTGGCCTCGTCAACCTACTGAAGGGTGGCCGGGGACCAGTGGGGGTGCCGGTCCGTGTCGATGACCTGGGCGCGGATGCCCTCGACCATGTCCGGCAGGCCCCGCAGGGCCGCGCAGGACACCGTGAACTCCTGCTCCAGAGTCTCCCGAGGGTGATCTTCAGGGCGGTGGGTGACTCCGCCGGGATCGTCTCGGCCGCCTCCTTGGCGGCGGGCGTGCCGTGGGCGAGCAGCCGCTCGACGATCTCCTCGACGGTGTCGGTGGAGTAGCAGGGGTCGATCTCCTCGCGGGCGGCGGCGAGTTCCCCCCCCCCCCGCCGGGGCGGGCACGCCGTACCGCGGCAGCAGCCCGGCGGCCGTGCCCCGACGCAGCCCGGCGACCGGCTCCGGCAGCCGGGGTGCCGGTACGAAGTGGTCGGCGAGCCCGCACAGCAGCGCATCCGCGGCGCCCAACGCGGCCCCGGTGAGGGCCATGTCGGTGCCGAGCTCGCCGGCGCCCGGCCGAGCAGCCAGGTGCCGCCGACGTCGGGGACGAAGCCGATGCCGGTCTCGGGCATGGCCACACGGGAGCGTTGCGGTCAGCCATGGTGCGACCAGCACCGCGTGGTCAGCAGGTGTGCCAGACAGAGCTGCAGGGCAGATGTCACTGACATCGGAGCAGTGTTCGACCTTTCGGGCGCGGCGTATGCCTGGCTGTCGCGGCAATGGGCGCCTGTACCCCCTCCGCGGTACGTCCCCAAAGCGCTCTTCCTCAGCTGCGATCCGGCAGGGGCCGCAACAGCCGAGCGTCGTCGATGAGGACGAAGACCCTCAGGCCGCTGCTGGAGCCCTCGCCGTGGACGCAGTCCTGCAGCTGCTCCCAAGCCGGTCCGCCTGGGCCAGTTAATCCGCACGGAGGATCGGACATGCCCTTGAGGCGGTCGTCGGCCAGGTTCCATGCCGTGTCACCCGCCGCCTCGGCCGTGACCTGCGCCGCTACCCGCTGTGCGTGCTCGGCTGCTGAGCCGTCCATGGAGCCGGTGTTCTCGTTGGGTTCTTCGTTCATGTGGCGACGATAGCTCATTATCGTCCTATCGACGATAATGGTGCGCGGGCATGCCCGATCGTGTGAATGGGTGCGGCGGTGGCACTGGATGGGCGTCAGCCAGGGCGGGATGACTGTCTTCTGCTCAGGCTGGGCGGTTGTAGTGATCATGGCTGTCACGAGGTGACGAAGTTGCTGCCGTCCGGTGCCAATCAGGAGGACGGCCGGCCGCCACAGGCGTGCCAGTTCACACATTCACTGATGCGGTTGCGCACAGGGCCGGATCGGCTTGCCGCGGTGTTACATCAGCTCGTCCGGTGCGCGGTGGTGTGTTGCTTGTGGCTCGGTGTCAGCGGTGGGCGGTCTCGGGGCCGGGTGCGGCGGAGCGGGTGAAGGAGAGCAGTGCGGTGGCGGTGAAGTCGTCTGCGGATTCGACGGTCTGCCAGGCGCCTACGTGGTCCATGAAGCCGCCGCCGCGGCCGTCGAACGCGGCGAAGGGGTTGCCGTCGTTGGCCGGGCACTTGCGCATGCCGGGGAAGGAGTTGAGCTCCTTGAGCTTGTCTGCCGCGTTGGGGCCGTTGACGACGCCGCCGCGGAGGATGTCGCCTTCGCCGTTGAGGTCACCGGCGAGGTTGGCGGGCTGGTGTTCGGGGCAGTGCGGGAAGGTGCTGCCGGCTCCGATGACGAAGGATGAGCCCCAGGCGTTGGCGCCCAGCGTCCAGTTGCGCTGCTGGGTGGCGAACGCGTCGTAGTGGGAGTCGCCGGTCACACGCTGGTACAGCTGGGCGGTGGCGGCCAGGCCGAAGGCGTAGGGCACGGAGTCGAAGTCGGTGTAGACGGCGCCGGCCCGGAAGGGGTCCTTGGCCGCGCGGGAGCTGCCGTCGTCGAGCTGGCGCTTGAGGTCGGCGACGAGGTCGCCGCGGGTGGCCATGCGACCCGCCCTGCGCGGACTCGAACAGCAGGAACAGTTCCTCGCCGAGGCAGCCCACGAACTGCGCACCCCGCTGGCCACCCTGCGGCTGGTGGTCGAAGGCGGCAGCACCTCGTCGGCCCGGGCACCGGACGCCCTGGACGAGGCCGTGCGACTGATCGACCGCCTGGGCCGCCTGGTCACCGGCCTGCTGGCCCGCGCCCGCATCGAGGCCGGCACCCAGGACATCGAGCTGACCCCGCTACGGCTCGACCAGCTTGTCGAACAGACCGTCGAGGAACTCCCCGACCACACCGGTGTCACCCTCACCACCGAGGCCGCCATCGTCGACGGCGACCCCGAACTGCTCGCCCAGGCCGTCCGCAACCTCGTGGAGAACGCCCTGCGACACGGCGGCGGAACCCCGGTCGACGTGCGTGTCACCCCGGGCCGCGTCGTCGTCCGGGACCACGGCCCCGGTGTCCCGGCCAAGGACCGCACCCGGGTCTTCGAGCGCCGCGTCACCGGGCCGGCGAGCACCGGCACCGGCACCGGCCTCGCCATCGTCCGCTGGGTGGCCGAACTCCACGGCGGCACCGCCCGGCTCTCCCTGGCGTCCGGCGGTGGGACGCTGGCCGAGCTGCGGCTGCCCCAGCACACCAACACCTGAGCCGGCCCCGTCCGGCCGACACGAGGATGCCGTCCCAGCCGAGCAGCCAGCCGAAGTGACGCCCAAGCCGATCGACCCGAAGCCGGTGGGTGGACTCCGACACCCACTCGGAGGTGATCACATGATCAGGAGTCCATCCTTGCAGCGACGGCGGCCAGTTTCTCCACCGTGGGCGGCAGTGCGCGGCCGAGGATCTTCTTCGTGATCGGCGCGAGGAGGAATCTGGTGGGGCCGCTGACCGAGATGTCGAAGGTGATGTCGCAGCCGCCGTCGACGGCGCGCACGGCGTGCACCCAGTCCATCTTCCCTCCCATGGGCAGGAAGTAGCGGTCGGTGTAGCGCACCGGCGTCTCGCGCTCCAGGATCTCGAACCTCCGCTCGGGCTGGCCCTTGAGCTTGACCGTGCCGCGGGCGCCCTTGACGAACGGTCCGTCGATGCTGCCGCGTTCGAGCTCGTCGTCCCACCGGGTGCGGCCCGGCACGTCCGCGAAGAGCTGCCAGACAGCCTCGGGCGGGGCCTCACAGCGACGGGTGACGGTGATGACGTGCATGGGTAGTCTTCTTCTCTGCGCGAAGAGATCAAGGAAACGTTCCGTAACGTTTCAATCAGAGGCTAGGGTGCAGGGTCTGCGTCCGAACAGGCCACTCGTCGCGATGGCGACCAGCCCCCGCTCACCGACCCCCGCGAGGAACACCGGCTCACTCAGCGGCCGGTACTCGTACCCGATCAACCCTGCCGAGATGCCGACCTCACGGAGATCGACAGTGACCTGGGCGGGCGCCTCGGGTGGAGCCTCGACGCGGATCAGGACGAACTCGGGCTTCGGCAACTGCGGCAGGGGCCGGTCGGAAGTCGTCACCGGCCCGGTCGAACCGGCGCAGCCGGGCGATGCTCCCGCGGCGGTCGGGCCGATGAGTCGACTGCACCACGCTTGGAGTGCTCCGGGGGAATCGAGGCCGGCGGGGTCGCGCCGGCTGTCCGTCGGTTGGTACATCGCGTGTGACAGCGGTGTACGGAACATGTCACAGGGCTCGTACGGCCAGGTTCCGTTGCTTTCCCCGGAGCCCCATCGGTGGGATGTTTCAGGCCGGAGCGGCCCGCCGCAGGCCGCAAGGAGGGATGGGGTGGGCACCTTGACACGCCGCCAACACCGCACCACTGGTAAGGGAAGAACCTCCGGAAGGGCGCAGGGAATCTGCCGGACCAGAGCAAACGGCACGACGCGGCGCAGCTGGGCGGTGGTGACCGCCACGGCAATCGCCATGGCCGCGTCCCTGACTCTCGGCGCCGCAGGAGACGCGGGGGCGGCGGGGGACCACCCGATCGTCTTCGCCCGCTACACCGCGGCAGCCCCCACGGAGGACCTCTACGCGATCTCCCCCAGTGGCGGCACGACCGTCAAGCTCACCCACACCCCCACCGTCAGCGAGGTCATGCCCAGTTGGTCCCCGGACGGCAAACGGGTCGCCTTCGTCCGCTACGGATCCGGTGGCGCCATCGACGGCATCTGGACGATGAACACCACGGGCAGCGACCTGAAGGCCGTCCCCGGCACCAAGGGCGCCTCCGACCCGGCGTGGTCCCCGGACGGCAAGCGGATCGCCTACGCCAAGCCGGTCGGCACCCAGCGCGAGATATACGTGGCCGACATCGACGGCACTCCTGCCACCCGGCTCACTCATACCGCGGCTGACGACCTCCATCCGACGTGGTCCCCGGACGGCAAGTACCTGGCGTTCAACCGAGCGGACGCGGGCGGACACAGCCGGGTGATGAAGATCCGGCTGTCCACGCTGGCCCAGACGCCGGTCACCGGGCCGAGCTCCCACGACTGGACGCCCGACTGGTCGCACGGGAACCGGATCGCCTTCAGCCGAGTGGACTCCTCCGGCTTCGCCCACCTCTACCTCGTCCGCCCCGACGGCACCGGCCTCCACCGCATCACCGCGGCCCGCGCCAACGACAAGAACCCGTCCTGGTCGCCGGACGGCAACAGCTTGGTCTTCACCAGAGGCGGCGTTGACGATGCGGACCCCGAACACCTCTACCTGGTACGGGCCGACGGCACCGCGCTGACCCAGCTCACCAAGACCGACTCCCATGACCTGGAGGCCGACTGGCGCCCGTGAACCGCTAGTCGGACGCGGGCACCCCGACGGGGTCGGCGAACGGCGGCGCTCGCCGGCCCGCGCCGGCCCCGTGGGCGCACCTTCGCCTCGAACGCCGAGGAAGTGCCCGGCCTTGCGCGCGTAACGCCGGTGCAGACGTCAGCGCACCGGCACACCGGGCCCGCCCCGTCGGTGCGGCGCGGTGTCCGAGGGAGTGACCGTGGTGGATGTGGGACGACGTGCCGCGTCGGCGGCGCTGTCGGCCGCGGGGCTGGTGCCCGGCCCGAGCGCTCTGGCTTCGCCGGCCGCCCGGGGGCGCGGGGCCGATACCGTGGCGGGTCCCCGGCCGCCGGCGGCGCTGCTCGGGCAGGAGATCCGGCGGTTGCCCACGTCCCGCAGGGCGGTGGCGCTCACCTTCAACGCCGCGTGGGACGAGAGCGGCCTGGACACGGTCCTGGCGGAGCTGTGCCGGCGGAAGGCACCCGCCACGTTCTTCCCCACGGGAATGTACGCCGAGGCCCGTCCGGCGGCCGTGCGTGCGATGGCCGGGGCAGGGCACGGGCTGGGCAACCACTCCTACAGCCACCCGTACTTCGACGACCTGAGTACGCGGGAGCGGGCGCGGGAGGTCCGCGCGGCGGATGCGGCGATCCGTACGGCGTCGGGGGCCGAGCCCCTGCCGTTCTTCCGGTTCCCGTACAGCTCCACGACCGAGGATTCGGTTGCCGACGTCAACGACCTGGGCTATGCGGCGATCGAGTTCACCAACGACACGAACGGCTACCTGGGGTCGGCCGGTGGCATGACCGTGCACGAGGCGGTCCGCAGGGCGGTGGACTCGCTGGAGCCCGGGGCCGTCCTGCAGCTGCATGTCGGGAGCAGCACGGGCGACGGGGTGGTACTCGACGCCGAGGCCCTGCCACCGATCATCGACGCGGCCCTGGAGGCGGGGTACGCGGCCGTGGACCTGCGAGAGTTCCTCACGGCGGCGCCGTAACGACGACGACGTGGCCGGCACCGCCGGGCCGCGCCGGGCCGGCCGAAGGCCTGGTTCGCCGGCTCCTTCATTGCGACAGGCCGGCTTCACGGTCAGCGGCAGCGACCTCCTCGTGGAAGTGCTTGTGGACCCAGTGGCGCTCGCCGAGGAGGTTCAACCGGCCCCATCGCCCGGACACCGGGCCGAGTGGCGTGTGGCGCGGCAGCGTGGCCACCAGCGACCGCGGCTTGGCGCCACCCGAGAGTTTGCTGCTCTCCAACATAGATGGCGTTCTGGGTGACGACCACGCAGCGGTACTTGATCCAGAACATCGTCAGGCCCGTGAGATACGTGATGAGGAAGTAGACGAACTTCCTGCTCGACGCCCCAGGCTGGTACGGCGATGCCGACCGCACGCCTCACCTGGCCCCGGTCGCCGCCGCGGTGTGGGCACGGCGGGCGGTGGTACTGAGGTACCGGCGTTGGCGGGCTCCGGAAGAGATCGAGCGGCGGGTGGAGCCGTACGGGCTCGTGCTCAAGGCCGGCCGCTGGTATCTGGTCGCCGGCGGACCGTCCGGGATCCGCACCTACCGGATCGACCAGATCCTCGGACTCCGGCCGCTGGAGGAGCAGTTCGCCATTCCTGACGGCTTCGGCCTGGCCGGGTACTGGAACAGTCACCTGGCCGACTTCCGAGCGCGGCTGCACACGGGAGAGGCCCTGGTGCGGCTCACCCCGCAGGGGGCCCGCCGCCTCGGCGTGACGCCCACGGGTGATGGATGGACGCAGGCCCGGGTACCCATCGAGTCGATCGACCACGCCCACGGAGAATTCCTGCGGATGGGCACCGACGTCGAGGTCATGGCACCGGCCGGGCTGCGCGACCGCATCGCCGAAACCGCACGGACCCTGGCGACCCGCTACGAGGGTTGACCCCGCGAGGGAGAACCCGGGTACGCCGGTCCCATCGTCTGAGGAGAGCGGAGAAGGCCGCGCCTGCCCGGGCCAACGCGTGAGGGGTGCGAGGCCGACGAGGCCTTCGGAACCGGGGCCGGCTCCGCGGGCGGCCGGTCCTCCTCAGCCGAGGGCCGCCAGGACGCGGTCCGGGGTCAGCGGGAGTTCGCGGATCCGGCGGCCGGTCGCGTGGTGGAAGGCGTTGCCGATGGCCGCCGCCGTGCCGACGATGCCGATCTCGCCGATGCCCTTGCCACCCACCGGATTGAGGTGCTTGTCGTGCTCGTCCAGCCAGTGCACCTCGATGTCGGGCACGTCGGCGTGGGCGGGGACGTGGTAGGAGGCGAGGTCGTTCTCGGTGAAGTCCCCGAAAGCCGGGTCCATGGTGCTGTGTTCGGTGAGGGCCATGCCCAGGCCCATGACCATGCCGCCGACGAACTGGGAGCGGGCGGTGAGCGGGTTGAGGATGCGGCCCGCGGCGAAGACGCCCAGGAGTCTGCGGACCCGGACCTCGCCCGTGACGGTGTCGGCCTGCACCTGCGCGAAGTGGGCGCCGAACGCGTGCCTGGCGTACGGGGACTTCTGCTTCGCGGAGGCCGTCGTATCGGCGGGGACGGACACCCCGGTCTCCGGGATCGGGCCTGAGCGGCGGGCGAGCAGGGCGAGCAGGCTCGTGCAGGCGTCGTGGACCGCCCAGCCCCAGGAAGCCGTCCCGGCCGAGCCGCCGGCCACCGCCCCTTGCGGCAGCGCGGAGTGCCCGATCTCCACCGTCACCCGGTCCAGGGCGACCCGCAGCGCGTCGGCGGCGACCTGCGCCAGGACGGTGCGGGCACCGGTGCCGAGGTCGGTGGCGTTGGTCTGTACGAGGTACGTACCGTCGGGGAGGGCGTACGCCCGCGCCGAGGAGGGCGCGACGTACACCGGGTACGTGGCGGCCGCGACCCCGGTGCCGATGAGCAGCGGCCCGTCCCGGCGCGGCGTGCGGTGCGCGGCCCAGTCGAAGCGGGCGGCCCCCTCGCGCAGGCATTCCACGAGATGGCGGCTGCTGAACGGGTGGCCGCTGTCGGGTTCTGCGCCGGGCTCGTTGCGGACGCGCAGCTCGACCGGGTCGATGCCGAGGGTGCAGGCCAGCTCGTCCATGGCCGACTCCAGGGCGTACATGCCGGGGCACTCGCCGGGCGCCCGCATCCAGGAGGGAGTGGGCACGTCGAGGGGCACGACGCGGTGCGTGGTGAGAAGGTCGGGCGCGGCGTACATGACGCGGGCCGGGACGGCTGCCTGTTCGACGAACTCCCGCACGCGGGAGGTGTGGGTGGTGACCTCGTGGGCGAGGGCGGTGAGCGTGCCGTCCGTACGGGCGCCGAGGCGCACGCGGTGCAGAGTCGGCGCGCGGTGACCGACGACGGCCGCGAGGTGGCGCCGGGGCAGGGCGAGGGTGACGGGGCGGCCGGTGTGCCGTGCGGCCATCACGGCGAGGACGACGTGCGGGCGCGGGGTGCCCTTGCAGCCGAAGGCGCCACCGACGTGCTCGGAGACCACCGTGACGCGGTCCGCGGGCAGGGCGAAGAGGTCCGCCAAGGTGGTGCGTACCAATCCGGATCCCTGGCTGGAGTCGTACACGGTGAGGGTGCTGGCGGCGGCGTCCCAGTGGGCGGTGGCGGCATGCGGTTCCATGGGGTGGTTGTGCAGTGGCGGTACGGAGTAGGCGCAGTCGACGCGTACCGGGGCGGCGGCGAACGCGGCGGCCGCGTCGCCCTTCTCGCGGTGTGCCGGATAGCCGCCGTTGGCCTGTTCGGGGGTGTAAGCGTCCGGGTGGCCGGTGTGCAGCACGCAGTCGTGGGGCTCGGCGGCGTAGCGGACGCGGACGGCCGCGGCGGCGGCCCGCGCGGCCTCCGGGGTCTCGGCGACGGCCAGGGCCACGTACCAGCCGCGGTGGGGCACTTCGAGGTCCTGGAGCACGCGGAGGGTGGGGTCGTCGCAGGCGCCCAGCCTGGGCGCGTCGGAGGGAGTGAGAACGGCGAGGACGCCGGGCAGCGCGAGCGCGCCGGCGGTGTCGACGGCGGTGACGCGTCCGCGGGGCACGGTGGCGGGCACCGGCCATGCGTACGCCCGGCCCGGCAGTGCGTACTCGGCCGCGTAGCGGGCTCTTCCTGTGACCTTCTCCCGGCCCTCCAGGCGGGGGGTGGGGCTGCCGAGGGAGGGCGCCGGGGCGGCGGGGCTGGGGTCCATGGCGGTCCTCGCGATCGGGGGAGGGGCTGAGGAGCGGAGGGGCGGAGGGGCGTTTCAGGAGCGGGAGTCGCCGGAGCGGGGACTCCCGGAGAGGGAGTTGAGCACGTCGCAGGCCAGGTTGCGGGCGAGGGGAACCTTGAACGCGTTGTCGCGCAGCGGCTCCGCCGAGTCGAGCTCGGCTTCGACCGCCTCCCGTACGGCGCTCTCGGTGGGGGCGGCGCCCAGCAGCCGTTCCTCGGCGGCCGTGGCGCGCCAGGGACGGTGGGCGAGCCCGCCGAACGCGAGCGCGACATGGCGGACGCGCCCCCCGGAGATGTCGAGCACGGCGGCGACGGAGGCCAGCGCGAAGGAGTACGAGGCACGGTCGCGGGCCTTGCGGTAGCGCGACGGGAGGCCGGCGCGCTCCGGCGGGAGTGTGACCGCCGTGAGGATCTCGCCGGGCTCGATGACGGTGTCCCGTTCGGGTTGGTCGCCCGGCAGCCGGTGGAATGCGGTCGCGGGCACCGTACGGGCGCCGTCGGGACCCTGGAGTTCGACGCCCGTGTCGAGCGCGACGAGTGCCACGGCCATGTCGGACGGGTGGGTGGCGATGCACTGCGGGGAGTGGCCGAGAACGGCGTGGTCCCGGTGGACTCCGTCGCGGGCGCCGCAGCCGGTGCCGGGCTCCCGCTTGTTGCAGGGCTTGGCCAGGTCCTGGAAGTAGGGGCAGCGGGTGCGCTGGAGCAGGTTGCCGCCGGTGGTGGCGACGTTGCGCAACTGGGTCGAGGCACCGGCCAGGAGCGCCTGGGACAGGGCGGGGTAGCGGGTGCGGACGAGAGGATGGAGCGCGAGATCGGTGCCCCGCACCCCGGCCCCGATCCGCAGACCGCCGTCCGCGGTCTCCTCGACGGAGTCGAGGGGTAGGCCGGCGAGGTCGACGAGGGTGTCGGGGGCCTCGACCCCGAGCTTCATGAGATCCACGAGGTTGGTGCCGCCGCCGAGGTAGCGGGAGCCGGGCCGCGCGCCGTGGGCGGCGATCGCCTCGGGGAGCCCGGTGGCGCGTACGTACGCGAACGGCTTCACGCGCCCACCTGCCCGTCACCGGGAGCCTGGGCCTGGGCTCGGACCGGGGCAGCGGCCTGTGGCATCGCGGCCACGTCCCGTACCGCGTCCACGATGCGGGGGTACGCGCCGCAGCGGCACAGGTTGCCGCTCATGGCCTCGGCGATCCCGGAGCGGCTGAGGTCCGCGGCCCCGGGGTCGGCGGCCGCCTCGGCGAGCAGACCGGCGGCGGAGCAGAGCTGGCCGGGCGTGCAGTAGCCGCACTGGAAGGCGTCCCGTTCCATGAAGGCCTCCTGCAACGGATGCAGGCCGCCCGCTCCGTCGCCGCCCAGTCCCTCCACGGTGGTGACCCGCGCCCCGTCGTGGGCGACGGCGAGAAGCAGGCAGCTGTTGGCGCGCCGACCGTCGACCAGTACGGTGCAGGCCCCGCACTGGCCGTGGTCACAGCCCTTCTTGGCGCCGGTCAGGCCGAGGTGCTCCCGCAGCAGGTCCAGGAGGGTGACCCGATGGTCCACCTCGAGCTCGTGTCGCCGGCCGTTGACATGCAGCCCGACGCGGGAGCGGGTCTCCGGCATTGGATGCGCCACTGTTGGGCCCCTTTGTCCAGGAATCTTGATATATCTCCCCTCGGAATAACCGGCCGGGGCGGATCTCACACCTCCTGTGTGGGACAAGCGGGTGCGTGGCGGTGGCCCCGACCCGCACGAACCGGCGCAGGCCGGCAGTCCGACTCCCGCACCCCGGAGCGGCGCCATGCAGGCGGTTCGGTGGCCATCCGGCCTCGCGGAGCCGTCCGTCCCGGTTTCCGCGCTGGTCGAGCATCCAGTGCCCCGGCGACCTCCCCCCGTGCCGCGGCGCCCTCGCGCTCAAGCAGGACACGGCATTCCCGGACGAGATACTCGACGGCCACGACACCTTCTCCATCGCCCGCCAGACCCGCGCCCTCCACCTCCTGCAGTCCCTTCCCGGCATCGGCGAGGTCCGTGCCCGCCGCCACCTCATCGACCTCGGCATCTCCGACAGCCGAAGGGTGCAGCGCCGGGGTGAACGGCAGCGCGAACGCCTGGTCGAGCTCTTCCCGCCCCAGGACTGAACCGCGAAAGCGTGCCCACGCGGCGGAGAACGCGCACCGGCCCCTGCCACGAAGCATGGGCCGGTTCGGTTGCGGGGGCCGCAAAGCGTCACGCGGGCGGCTCTCACCGCCCCACCGAGCCGAGGACGGCGTATTCGCAATCGCTACGGGCGGCTGGTGGGTCGCCGGCGGGCGGGACCGCTCTGATAAGAAATGCTGTACCGGTTCCCTCCGTATGCCACTGGCGGCGTCAGTCCCGCCATCTGTCCCGGAACACCCAGGTCAACCGCTGCGTGAAGTGGTGCCGCCAGAGCCACCAGGGAAGCCGTCGGTGGGCGACGAAGGACCAAAGGTCATCATCGGCTTCGTTGCCACGCGGGCAACCGCGCAGGAGATCGAGACATCGTCGATCAACGGTCCGATGCAGACGGGCGACGTGGGCCAGAGCGATGACCCCTTGGCGGCGAATTTCCGGGTCCCCCGCCTCCAGCGCCTTGCCGACTCGGGGCAGGATCGCGTTCGCGTCCGCATGGTTGAGAGCGAGCGCGAACACAGCCACCCCAACGAGCGGCTCGCCCCGGCTGAACGCAGCATCGACCGCCTCAGGCCGTTCGATCCAGCGCAGCGTGGAGCCGTCCTGCCAGTTCAGGACAGGTGTCGGATCGACAGGGCCGCTCTCATCAGGGTGCACGGCCCGACCGTACCGAGCCGCACCCGCAGGAACCCTCGATATACGAGCCGGCCGACCCACAACGCCCCATCACGAAGTGCGGCTGGAGTACTAGGCCTCGCACCGACCACGGACAACCAACCGGACCCCTCCAGTGCGCGAATCGGTCCCTATCCCGCCCTGCCCGGCAGGGCCGGGGCCCGTCAAATGGGGCCCCGGCCGGCGAGCCGCACGATCACGCCTTCGGCCGGTCGCGCGGAGAACTGACGACGAAGATCCACCTTGCCGCGGACAGCCACTGCCGCCCGCTGGCGTTCGCCGTCACCCACGGCCAGGCCGGTGACCACCGACATTCGCCCAGGTCATGGCCTGGTTACGAGTGCCTCGACGGATCGGGCGTCCCAGGGGCACGCCGGACGTGTTCCTGGCCGATCGACGTTCGAGCCTGTGTCGTGAGACTGTCAGCGGCTCGTCGGCGGATTCAGCGCCGCGGGTAGGACACCACGCTGTACGGGGCTTTGTCGTCATCCTCGTCGGACGCGATGTACACCGCCGCCCCGTTGAGGAGCACGGTCGGGATTTTGGTGCCGGAAGGCAGGGCTGTGACATTTCCCGAAGCGATCGTCAAGGTGACGGGGGCCGACTCACCACTGTGGGTGGTGGTGTGGCCGTAGGCGGTGCCGTTGCGGTCGACGGAGACGAAGGCGGCGTCCTTGGTGGTGGAGCTGCCGATCGCGCAGGTTCCCCGGCATCCGGCGAGGTCGAAGGCCAGCGGGCCGTAGACGAGGTAACGGTGGTCCGCGTCCACGGCTGGGTGGAAGGGGTCGCGCGCATTGGTTCCTGCGGGGCTGTCGGTAGCACAGGTGACCGACGCCTTGACCTTGCCCGTTGTCGCGTCGTGGACGGCCCAGACGCGGTTGGGATGACTGGTGAAGGCGGTGTCGTCATCAGCTGGCCAGCCAGCGACGATCAGGTCGTCCACGATCTGCAGGTCCTCGGCCGTCGAACCAATACACCTAGTACTCCAGATGGGCGGATTGCATCGTGACGCGGTCGGCGATGAACACCACACTGAGGTTCTCGTCCCGGCTCACCGCGGCGAGGACCTCGTCGGACGTGGCATCCGCCCAGACAGGATCTTCGACGAGATGAACGTCGGCTTCGAACTCGCCGTCGTATCCGCATGGCTGACGCAGGGCTGCTGTCACCGCCTGCCAGGCCGTCTCATCGTTGTAGTTGGTCCTGATGATCAAAGCAGCAAACTCGTCATGTTACGTCTGCGATGGCTGCCGGCGCGTCGGACAGCCGTAGTGGAGACTCCGGGACAGCGTTGCGTGTGCAGGTCGGCTGCTCGCCGTTGCAGCTGAAGGCGTGAAGCGGCGGGGGGCCATCGTTGAACCATGCAGGGCAGTTCTCCTCTGCCCACGCAGCTGCGGCATCGACACGATCCACCTGCGCCAGCAGGTGCTCAGGAGCTGGACCGCCGCTGAACTGCACCAGGAAGCCCCGAGTATCCACTGCCCACCAATCCCACATGAATCCAGGTCGGGGGTGCCTCAGGATCGTCGTCATGCCGTCACCGTATCCATGCCGTACAAGACCGCGCCGAGGCTAGGCAAGGAAGACTTGCCTGCAAGGTACATTTAAAGACATAGTCGGGAGACTGGGTGGGCTCTGGGAATGCTGACGTGGGCTGAGGCGAAAACGCGAACTCGTACCGTCTTCGTTGACCGGGAGAAGAATATGACCATCAAGGACATCGGGCCGGAACCTCAAAGCTTCGACCTCGAGGAGGCGACACTCGAGAACACGAACTATCGCACCGTCGCTTGGTCCGGGAAGTACCTCCAGTTGACCCTCATGTCGATCCCGGTGGGTAAGGACATCGGCTTGGAGGCCCACCCGGAGACTGACCAATTCCTGCGACTCGACGCGGGCCGGGGCCGCCTCCAGATGGGCCGCACGAAGGATCAACTCGACTTCGACCGGGAGGTCGAGGATGGCTGGGCGATCTTCGTGCCCGCCGGCACGTGGCACAACGTCACCAACATCGGGGACGAGACCCTGCAGCTCTACGCCGTATACGCGCCGGTCCACCACGCGCCGGGCAAGATCCATGCGACATCCGCCGATGCGGAGCGCGACGAGGACTCAGACAACGACGAGCCCCCAAGCTGGTCGGTCCAGCCTGCCCGGCAGCCATCGGACGACCACGCCTGACCAGCGAGGACTTGTCGCGGCAGCGGTTTCTAGAGGATCACGATCCTCCCCGCTCCAGCAGCCTGTCCGTCCTGAGCCACGCCGTCGAAATCCTCGGCCAGGCCGGCCTCCGGCGGCTTTCCTGCCGAGGGCCCGGCCTAGCATCCGCTTCATGGCTGGAACCGGAGATCACGCACGCCCGGCCCGTTGACCGGGGCACGCGGGGGCCGCCACGAGAACGCGCCGGGGTGTCCTACGAGCAGAAGTCCACGGCACCGGACGCTGCTCTCCACACCGTCCGGGCCGGCCGGGCCGGTGACCCGGCGGCCTGGTCCTGGACGCTGAGCTGGTCGTCTTGGACACGGGAGAGGGCCGGTTGACGTTCGGGGCGTTACAGCGCCGGGCCGCCGCCCGCACTCGCGGCGCCGCCCGCCGAGCGCCGCACCCGCCTGGAGACCCTGTTCACCGACCACGCCCTGACGGCCCCCTGGACGCCCGTCCCGATGACCACCGACCTCGCCAAGGCCAGGGAGTGACTCCAGACCTGGACCGACGTCTTTGGCGTCGAGTCGAAGGCGGACGCGGGCGCCCCTCACGGGCTGTCCGGGGGAGCGTGGGGGGGCACACCTTCGACCACCACCATGCAAAGGGGCATCCCACGGCAGAAACCACCGACCACACCCGTGCCCGCCAGGAGGCCCTCAAGCTGTTCCGTCGGGTGGCGGTGGTCGCGGAGGAAATCCGTACCCCGACGGGGATCTGACTGGGCTACGGCGGGCGGGTCAGTCGGGCTACGAGGGCGCGACCGCCCGGCGCCAGACGGTGGCGTCGAGGGTGACGTGGAAGGCGGGGTCGGTGTTGGCCGTCTGCCCCCGGAAGGTGATCAGACCGATGTGACCCGCCTTGGTGAGGACGCAGAACTGGGCGCCCGGGGACAGCTTGTCCAGGGGGATGTAGTCGGCGAAGCGCGTCTCGTCGCGGCAGGTCTCCAGGGATCCGGCCTGCTCCGGGTCGAGCAGCACAAGGTGGTTGCCCGCCTGGGTGCGCACGCGGTACGGGAGCGAGTGCCCGCCGAACTCCAGGTCGCCGGCGGAGCCGCCCGACTCCTGCGGCCGCAGCTCACCGTCGCCGAACCTCAGGGTGTAGTTTTCCGGCAGGTTGATGCCCGTGCGGGTGACCGGCTCCGGCGCCTTGGTCGCGCCGGCCGGCGACTGCGAGGCGTTCGGGGTGGACGAGGCCCCCTTCCCCTTCCCGGCGGCCTGTTCTTCCGTGCCGGAGTTGCGGCTCACGAGGTACACGCCGCCGCCGGCGAGCAGCGCCAGGGCGAGCCCGACCGCCACGGCCATGCTCGGCCGCCCGGTCGGGCGGCCCGGCGCGGACGGCTGGGGCGGGTAGCCCGGTGGCATCGACGGCTGGGCATAGGGGCCCGAAGGGGGCGGCGTCTGCGG